>PWMP01000048.1 GCA_003558145.1 Elusimicrobiota bacterium | reverse complement strand
TGGAAAGAAGAAAAACCGTGTCATTTGTAGATGTATCCCCGTCCACTATAACGCGGTTAAAACTCTTATCGGATACTTCCTTGACGGCTTTCTGCAGCATTTCCTTGCTTATATCCGCATCGGTCATAATAAATGCCAGCATTGTAGCCATTTGAGGGGAAATCATTCCGGATCCCTTGGCAACCCCGAAAACAGTAATTTTCTCTCCACCTATTTCGCAGGTGCCCCAGGCTGTTTTTTCTCTTGTATCGGTTGTCATTATGGCCTTTGCAAACTCAACCGGTTTTACCGCGTCCCTGTCTGAACACAGTGTGTCAATATTTTCTTCGGCGCAATTGATTTGTTTTCCTATTACCCCGGTTGATGCGGCAAGTACAGTTTCAGGACTAAAGGCTGTTCTCTCACTTACAGCGGCTACAAGCTCTTTAAGTTTTTTTCTACCTTCCGTACCGGTAGCTGCGTTAGCGCTGCCCCTGTTAACTAAAACAGCATTGTGAAGTTTGCCGGAAAGTATTTTACTGGAGTATAAAACCGGATGAGCTTTCAGTTTATTGGTAGTAAAAACCGCCGCGGCTCTCATTCCGGCCGGGGCAGTTATCAGCGCAAGGCTGTCAGACCCTTCCGATATTACGCCGGTTATTCCAAATCCCGACGGGAAATCCATTTTATCTCATGCCCTCGGACTCCCCGAAGCCCATGGCAATATTCATGTTCTGAACTGCCTGACCCGAGGCTCCTTTTATAAGGTTGTCTATTGATGCAATTATTACTGCCGCATTATGTTCTTTTGAAACCGCAGTGCCTATTCCACAGTTATTAGTTCCTACCGTATCGGAGGTCTGAGGAAATTTTCCTTCCGGATATATATTTATAAACAGTTTCTTTGCGTAATATTTTGCATAAAGATTGTGAAGCTCGTCACAGTCAAGTTCTTCCGACAACGGCGCGTATATGTTTGCCAGGATACCCCTTTCAACCGGTATGAGATGGGGGCAAAAAACAAGGTTGTCCCACTTAACGCCCGCTGCATGTTTAAGGAAAGAAGTGATTTCTTTCATATGCCTGTGGCTGTTTACTTTATACGGTGTTATATTCTCGTATCTTTTTGCAAAAAGGAATTCGTCATGCAGTTTTTTGCCGGCACCGGAAATACCGGATTTTGCGTCGGCAAAAGCAGGCCCCTTCAAAACTCCCTCTTTTATCAGAGGATACAGAGAAAGTATGACAGCTGTAGCATAGCACCCAGGATTTGCTATCAAGTCCGCTTTTTCTATTTCCTCGGGATTTATTTCGGGTATGCCGTAGACGGCTTTTTTCAGGTTTTCCCTATCCGAATGAGGTATCCCGTATACTTCTTCATATTCCCTGTAATCCGAAAACCTGTAATCGGCAGACATGTCCACCGCAAGAATCTTTTTTTTCGCCAGAACCGGAACATATTTCATAGAGGTTTCATGGGGAAGAGCAAGGAAAACCGCATCTGAATTATCATCAATTTCCTCTGTAGAGGGTGCTGTCAGTTTCATATCAAGCATTCCCTTAAGTGAAGGAAAAATATCAGATATGTTCCTTCCTTCATGGGTTCTGGAATAAATACGGTTTATCTGCATGCTGGGATGACCGTAAAGTATTTTCAGTAGTTCTCTTCCTGTAAAACCCGTTGCTCCGTAAACTGAAACTTTTATTTTTTCTTTCATAAAACTGCCGATATAAGTCCCGCGCTTAAAAATATGAACACAGCAAAAATTAAAGCGCCCAATACAAACCACGGCATAAGCAATACAACTACCGCCTTGCCCGGCGTAAGTCCGTAAAAATAACTTATAAGCTTCAACTGAAGAACAGCCATGTAAAATAAAGCGGCGAAGAAAAAAAGAAAATAAACAGCGCTTCCAAGCCAGGCCTTGCTTATAAGCGCAGCCGGCACAAGAAAACACAGAGGGAATAATGTATACAAAAGGCCCTTAAAAGTCATAGAGGGATTGCCCCGGCCGCCCATAACTTCGGCAAAATAATGATACGAAGAAGCGGCTATAAAGATAAACAAAATACATACAAGCGAACGTATGACCACTCCCCAGGTAATCATAAATGAGGAAAGGGGATGCGGTATCCCGATTAACAGGCCCATTGCAACTATGCACGACAACGATGCGGCTACGAGAACAATGATACCCCCATATCCGGGGTCACGACGCGACATGCGGTAAATTGCTTCGGAAGGAGAAATCATCAGGTCAATGAAGTTGTTCATCTCGGAGTATAAAGATAGCTTATCCCGCTGTATTTATCCTGCGACGGAAACAAGGGATGTATATCATGGCGGGAAAAAATTCTGATTATACTTCCTATGTCATAATATCTTTCCCGGACGATTGCCGCATCTGTTATTCCGGCAAGCTCTTCAGCCATTTTGACCGCGTCGGAAAAACCCCCTATATCATCAATAAGGTTAAGTTCAAGGGCGCGACGACCGGTGTAAACCTGACCCTGAGCCATATCCTTGACCTCGTCATACGGCATATCCCTTCCCAGGGATACAGTGTTTATGAATTGTTCAAAAGCGTCGTCTACCATTTCCTGAAGATATTCTGTTTCCGGCTCTGTCAGCGGCCTGTGAAAGGAACCGGTATCTTTGTATTCTCCGCTTTTTATTATCTCTATTTTTATGCCTAACTTGTCCATAAGGCGGGAGAAGTCGCCGCTTGCCATAATAACGCCGATACTTCCAACGATGCTTCCTTCGTTTGCAATTATCATATCCGCAGGAGCCGCGACATAATATCCACCGGACGCCCCAATATCCGCAATTGATGCTATGACAGGTTTTCCGGCTTTGCGTATCCTTTCTATTTCATTAACTATTTCCTGAACAGCTCCTATGGAACCCCCAGGACTGTTTATTCTAACTATAACGGCTTTTATAGTGTCGTCTGTCCGGTAGCTTTCAAGTGTGCTTATTATACGCTCTGCGCCGCGGCGAGTGGTAAAACCCGTATCGGTGAAAGGAAAGTATATTTCCCCGCTGACAGAAACCACACCTATTCTTTCACGGGAAACCTTTACCCTGCTTATAGAGGGATCACTAAGTTTTTTATCTGAGAGGATTAAATATATGCCGGCGGCCAAAGACAACAGCAGCAGTAATATTACCGCTGCATGTGAAATTTTTCTGGCTGGCATTTTATCTCTTGGAGTACTGTTCTTTCTTTCGCGCTTTGCGGCGGCCCGGTTTCTTTCTTTCAACTACACGGGAATCTCTTGTGAGAAACCCGCAGGAGCGAAGTTTTTTCCTGGTCTCCTCATCCATCTGGGACAACGCTCTGGATAATCCCAGTTTAATTGCTTCGGACTGCCCTTTATTCCCTCCGCCATTGACGTTGACTTTTATCAAACAGGGTTTGTCAAATCCAAGAAAATCCAACGGGCTTTTTGCCGTTTTAGCAAGGTCTCCGCGGCCGGTAAAATACTCTTCCACGGACTTTTTATTTACAATAAATTCGCTTTTGGATTTAGCGGAGGGAGAGAAATAAACCCTGGCTACACTGGATTTTCTCCTTCCAACCGCCTGCAGAAATTCCATAGTTTTTGTCATGTTAAATCTTAGCCTCCTCGGGTTTCTGGGATTCATGAGGATGTTCGCTGCCGGTATAAACTTTGAGGCGCTTTATCATTCTTGAGCCAAGCTTATTTTTCGGAAGCATACCCTTTACAGCATGAGTTACTATAAACTCAGGTTGCTTTTCCCTCATTTCGCGGACTGTTTTTGTCTTGGATTTTCCGGGACGCGGAGAAGGGAAAAAATATTCCTTATCCGATTCCTTGCTTCCGCTCAGTTTTACCTGGGCGGCATCCGTTACTACTACAAAGGCTCCCTTATCTTCGCGGGGAAGATAATCCGGCCTGTTTTTACCCATAAGAAGCCGCGCGATCTGGGTGGAAATACGCCCCAGAACCCTGTCTTTTGCACTGACGATATACCATCTTCTTTCATTCATAGTTTGGTTATTTTATATATATCTCCCTAAAAGTCAAATACATCCTAAAACCATCTTTATAATATGTAAGGAAAAGTGGGGTGGATGACCGGATTTGAACCGGCGGCCACCTGGGCCACAACCAGGTGCTCTGCCACTGAGCTACATCCACCACTTGTTCGAGGTACAAGTATATCAGTTGATTTATAAAATTTCAAATTTAAATTGAATTGTCTCTTCTTTTT
>PWMP01000225.1 GCA_003558145.1 Elusimicrobiota bacterium | reverse complement strand
GCCACCCTATAACAAGAGAGGTTAAACCTCATCTGGCAATTGATTATGCGGCCCCTACGGGTACGCCTGTGCAGTCAATAGGGTCGGGTAGAGTTGTTTATGTAGGCTGGCGGGGCGGATGGGGGCAGACCGTGAGGGTTCGCCACAACTCCGTATACACTACACAATATGGTCATTTGAGCAGGTATGCATCCGGAATAAGAGTAGGGGCAAATGTAAGCCAGGGTCAGGTTGTTGGTTACGTAGGTATGACCGGTATAGCTACGGGCCCGCATCTTGATTTCAGGATAGAGCGACATGGAAAACCGGTAAATTTTCTAGCTCTGGAATTTCCTCCCGCCAGCTCGGTATCGGAAGAAAATATAGGTTCTTTCAGTGAGTATGTCGGAAACGCAAGAATGTACCTCCAGTATCTGGAGAGTGATTTTTTTGCCCGCCGCATACGCAGTATTGAAGAATTTAAAAATACTCCTGAATATGCCTCTTTACCTCAATAAAGATTACAGAAACCGTGTCTATGCCGGCGGCCTGGACAGTTATGAAGTAAAACTGAAGGAAACGGATCTTCAAATATCTTCTAAAGGTGATTTTTCCGTTCATGCTTTTAATGTTCTTTTTCGGATAAGAAATGAAATAGAAAGGTATATTTCAGATAATACCGGTTTTTTAAATTCTCTAGAGCCGG
Source organism: Elusimicrobiota bacterium (assembly GCA_003558145.1). GTDB lineage: Bacteria > CG03 > SLGR01 > SLGR01 > PWQF01 > PWMP01. The sequence goes on along the minus strand of PWMP01000225.1, from coordinate 3,542 downwards.
TAAAACCTGAAAAAAATATGCCTCCGGTAGTAAGAGAAATGGCGCTGGCTTCAGTAATGGCTTCTGTAGGCCCTATGGCTGCAGTTGCAGGAGCTATTGCCGGAGAAGTAGGACACAGCCTGTTAAAATTTTCAAACGAGGTGATTGTAGAAAACGGCGGAGATGTTTATATTAAAACCGGACGCACTGCTAAAATAGCTGTTTTTGCCGGTGAATCCCCGCTAAGTATGCGAGTGGGTATACAGTTTGATCCCTCTGACGGGGAACTTTCGTTGTGTACATCTTCGGGAACAGTGGGGCACTCGCTTTCTGCCGGCAATGCTGACGCTGCCGTATGTGTCTCTAAAAATTCCGCCCTGGCAGATGCGGCTGCGACATTCCTGGCCAATATGGTAATAGATTCGGATGATATTGAAAAAGCACTTGACGCCTGTTGTAAAATAAATGGAATTGACGGCTGCCTGGTAATATGCAAAGATGTCATGGGCGCGGCGGGAGACCTGCACCTTTGCCGTATAGAATAAAAAAGGAAGGGATAAAGTGGCCAAAACAATAAAAGAAATAAATGAAAAAATAAAAAAAGGTAAAGCTGTTGTTGTGACGGCCGATGAAATGACCGAATTAGTTAAAAAAGAAGGGGTCAAAAAAGCGGCCGTAAAAGTGGACGTGGTAACTACAGGTACCTTCGGTCCGATGTGCTCATCAGGTGTGTTTCTTAATTTCGGGCATACAAACCCTAAAATGAAGTTCTCTAAAGTATGGCTTAATAATATAGAGGCTTATGCGGGGCTTGCTGCTGTTGACGTGTACCTGGGAGCCACCCAGATGCCGGAAAATGACCCTCTTAACAGGATGTACCCCGGAAAATTTTTATATGGCGGAGGCCATCTTATAGAAGACCTTATCAGAAAAAAGAAAATAGATTTCCGGGCCGAATCCTACGGTACCGATTGTTATCCGAGAAAAGAGTTTAAGACAAAAATTACACTTAACGATCTAAACGAAGCCTTTATGCTTAATCCGCGCAATGCCTACCAGAACTATAACTGCGCAGTTAACCTTTCAGATAAAACCATATATACATATATGGGTGTTCTGAAACCCAATTTGGGTAATGCTAATTTCTGCAGTGCGGGACACTATTCTCCGCTTTTAAATGATCCGCTTTACAGGACAATAGGTGTGGGGACAAGAATTTTTCTTGGAGGAGGCGAAGGCTTTGTTGTTTCCAGCGGTACGCAGCATTCTCCTTGTGCGAAAAGAAACACTAAAGGAATTCCGGAAACTCCGGCTGGAACATTAATGGTGCAGGGTGATTTAAAAATGATGTCGCCTGAATGGGTCAGGGGTGTTTCTATGTTGGGATACGGGGTAAGCCTTATGATAGGGATAGGCATACCTATCCCGGTTGTTGACGAAGAGATAGCAGCAAGCTGCGGAACTTCTGACGAAGAAATAGTTTGTCCTGTAGTTGATTATTCAAAGGATTATCCTGCTGCTACCGGAAAAAGCCTGGGAAAGGTTTCTTACTCTATGCTTAAATCGGGGCAAATTGAGCTAAGAGGAAAAAAAGTGCCTACAGCGTCTCTTTCCTCATATCCGGGAGCGGTAAAAATAGCCGGTATACTAAAGAAAAATATTCTCAGAGGCAAGTTCCTGCTGGGTGAACCGCAGTCTCTGCTGCCGGGCCCGGATTCCGGAATAAAGTTTAAAAGCCTGAAATAAAAATACAGGAAGGGTGTAATATGTCAGAAAAACAAGTATCAAAAAAAATAGTTTTGCATTTCCCCAAGAGCCTTATCAATGAACCCATTGTTTACAGGCTTATAAAGGACTTCAACCTTAAGTATAACATCCTTAAGGCGCAGATACTGCCCGATCAGGAAGGTCTGATGGTAATGGATCTCTCGGGAAAAGAAAAAGACTATAAAAAAGGAATAGATTACCTTAAAAAAACAGGAGTATCTATGCAGCTTCTTTCAAAAGATATAAGGAGGGACGAGGACAGCTGCACACACTGCGGAGCATGTATCGTTATATGTCCTACAGAAGCTCTGCGGCCTGATAAAAAAACGGGAAAGGTGATTTTTGATTCGGAAAAATGCATAGCTTGCGAACTCTGCATAGATCCGTGTCCGGTAAGAGCAATGGAGCTTCATTTTTAGAAAGGAATACATCATGATAGAGGAAATTGCGGTAACTAAATCAATAATAAAAAAATCAGTTGACTTGCTGTTGGACAGCCTGGACTCCGATGTTATCATAGGAGGAGGCGGCCCGGCCGGACTTGTTGCCGGGGCTCTCCTGGCTGAAAAAGGAAGAAAGACAGTCCTTTTCGAACGAAAACTGTCTCTGGGCGGCGGTATGTGGGGCGGTGGCATGATGTTTCCCCGGATTGTTGTACAGAAGGAAGCTGCAGCGCTGCTGGATGAGTTTGGAATAAAGTATGAAGAAGACGGAGAAAACCTTAATGCCTCTTCAATAGAATCGGTATCAAAACTTATTTCAGGGGCCTGTGACCGCGGTTGCAGAATTTTTAATCTTATATCAATAGAAGATGTTATGGTAAGGAATCAAAAAGTTACGGGCGCTGTTATAAACTGGACTTCCGTGGAGTCCGCGGGACTGCATGTCGATCCTGTTTCCGTGCAGTCAAAAGCTCTTGTTGACGCTACGGGACATTCGCTTGAAATCTGCCGCATAACGCAGGAAAAAGTAGGCAGACTTGATACTCCTACCGGTAAAGTCATGGGTGAAAAATCAATGTGGGCCGAAGAAGCAGAAAAAGTAGTCGTCAACAATACCCGTCAGATTTATCCCGGACTCTATGTTTGCGGGATGGCGGCCAATGCTGCTTTCGGCGCGCCGAGAATGGGCCCTGTTTTCGGCGGGATGCTGATGTCGGGAAAAAAAACTGCTGAATTAATAGACAAAAAGTTAAAATAATACATCCGAAGTGAAAATAAAAAAACTGCTTGCAGTATCTTTAACTCTTTTTTATCTGTGCAGTGAAGGCTACGCACAGTTTTTTTCAAGTGATTTAAAAGGTACTTCCGGAGGTGTAATATTTAAACTTGAGGGTTCCGCAAGAGATATTGCAATGGGCGGTTCTGCCGGTTCGTCATCTTCCGGAGCGGATGCTGTATTCTCAAATCCTGCCGGAATTTCTGTTCCGGGCGGTCCCATGTTTTCCACTACCCATTCAAGACTTTTTGAGAATGTTCATTTCAGCCAAGTTGCCGGAGCAATACCTTTTAAAAATATGTCTGTCGGTTTTTATGGCGGTTTTCTGGGGATGGATGATATAGACATGTATACCGCTGACGGCATGCCGGCAGGCGACACCTACAGTCCATATTTTTTTTCATCAGGATTGTATCTTTCGGGAAAAGCAGGCTCAAATGGATATATAGGTGCGGGTATTAAAGGCATATACCAGGATATGGATTCTGACACCGCTATATCGGGAGCCGTAGATGCAGGGTATCTGAGGAGAGACGGTGATATTACTGCATCGATATCTTTACGTAACGCCGGCCCTC
>PWMP01000134.1 GCA_003558145.1 Elusimicrobiota bacterium | reverse complement strand
GCGTATCTTTTAAAGGGCAAATCCCTGTACAGGTCCGGCGATCTTACCGGCTCCAGGGAGGCATTCTCCCGGACTGCTGATAAGTTTCCGGGTACGGACGAAGGAATTGAGGCCCAACTTTACGGCGCCGACAGCGTATTTGAAATGGGTGATTACCGTGCGGCTGAAGTTGAATACAGGGAGTTTATTAAAAAGTACGGCAGTCACCCTCTGGCGGAGGATGCTTCATATTTTCTGGCCGAAAGTATTTATATGCAGGATGATTTTTCAAGAGCACTTCAAAAGTACAGACAGTTCAATTCCTCTTATCCCCAAAGTCCCGATGTTCCTTATTCCAGGCTTTCCATTGCCATGTGCCTCTATTATGAAAAGGAACTCAGCCGGGCAATAGACAAATTTTTAATCCTTCTGGAAGAAGACCATCCCGGAGAAATAAAACAGGAAGCCTATTATTATGCAGGCCTTGCTTATATGGAAGCGGGAGACTATGTAAACGCCGAGAAAAAATTTGACCTTCTGAGGAAAAATTTTTCTGAGAGCAGGTTTTATATTCGTTCTCTTATAAATACGGCTGAGTCCCGTATGATGGACGGCAGATACGAGGAAGCCCGCCTGCTTCTCCTGGTTATTCTGCGTGATGAAGAGATAGATGAGGAAATCCGGGCCGAAGCAAAACTTAAAGAAGGAGATATATATTTCCAGCAGGAAAAATTTGGTCTGGCGCTACGCTCTTATGAGGGACTTCTGGCATATTTTCCCGGCAGCGTACACGCACCGCAGGCTCTTTTTTCAACGGCCTGGTGCAGACTCAAGACAGGAGATTATATTCAGTCTGCCAGAACTTTCAGTAGTTTTATCCAGCGCTTTCCGCGTTCGGAACTTGCCCCGGCTGCCCAGTTCCTTATAGGACACAGCTATTATCATATGGAGAATTATGAAAGAGCGGCTGAAGAATATTCTCATTTGATCAGGCATTACCGTACGACCGATTACGCACCGCTAGGCATTTACTGGAGGGCAATGAGTTTCTACCAGCAGGGCCGCTACAGGGACTCCATAGATCTTATGGAAGAGTTTATAGAAAAATATCCTGACCATGAACTGCGCGCTGAAGCCGGATACAGAATTGGCAGGGCGCTTTTTGAAGAAGGAGATTTTACCGGTGCAAGACGTATTTTTCTTCAGGTTGTCCGGGACTACCCGCAAAGCACCGCTGCCCAGCAAGCGCGGCTTGGCGGCGCCGATACTCTTTTTCAGCAAAGGGACTATCAACGGGCTCTTGGAGAATTTAGCGAAGCTAAGGATAGGGCGGACGATCCCGAAATCATTAAGCTGGCTGCAATAGGAATGGCAAACTCCCACCTGGGTATGAGGAATTATTCAAACGCCGTTGATATTTACAGGCAGCTTGATGAAACGGACGAAATTAAGTTCCAGATAGGATTTGTCTATTACAGGTGGGGAAGATATGCTGAAGCAGTTAAAGAGTTAAGTGAGCTGAGAAGAAACTATCCGGACAGCGGCCATGTTCCCCTTGCTCTTTATTACGAAGGGTGGAGCTTTTTCAGGCTCGGAGATTTTACGGCCTCCCGCAGCCGGTTTACAGAGCTTTATTCGAATTTTCCGCAGCATTCTTACGCCCCTGATGCTGCCCTGAGGGTTGGAGACGCTCATTACAACCAGGGAAATTATGATCAGGCGCTTGAAAGATACCGGATGGTTATGGATAAATACCCCGCTTCTGAAGCAGCTGTCTATGCGCATTACAACGCGGCCTGGACCAGCCACAGCATGGGTAAGGAGGAAGATGCTATTCGTCTTTACCGGGATTTTCTTGAAAGATACCCGGAATCCGAGCTTGCCGGGGATGTCTATTTCCGTATGGGGAGTTTTTATTTTCAGAAGGAACAGTTTAAAGAAGCGGTGAGAGTTTATGAAAATTTTCTTGATTCGGGACTTGATCCCCCGCGCCGGCCTGAAGCGGTATACTGGATAGCTTTCAGTTATTCCAGGGACGGGGAGTATGACCGCGCGCTTGAAAACTTTATACTTCTGACAGAACAATACGGAGATTATGATATTATTGACGAGGTCTATTACAGAAAAGGCGACATTTATCTTGAAATGCACAAACTGCAGGATGCAATAAGTTCCTACGGGAAGGTTGTTGAAAGTTTTAAGGATTCGGCTTTTGCTCCGCGGGCCCTGTACAATATGGGAAGGGCGTACGGAGAACTAGGACAGGATGAAGAGGAAAAATTCTATATGGAAAAGGTCAAAACTGAATATCCCGACTCTCCGGCCGCGGCTGAAATTATTTTTGATAGTGCGGTTACCCTTCAGAGAGAAGGAAGATACAGAGAAGCTATAGAAAAGTTTAAGAGTGTGGTAGATATATCAAGGGGCAGGGTGGGAGCAAGCGCGCAAAAAAGAATAGGAGATATTTATTTTCAGCAGAACGACTACAGCAGGGCTGTGGTTGAATATCTTAAAGTTAATTATATGTACGGTGATTTTTCCGACATTGCAGCCGAAACCCGCTTTATGGGCGGCCGAGCTTCCCATCTCGGAGAAGATTATTCGGCGGCTATTACAAACTACCGGAGGGTGATAGATGACTATCCTGAAAGCGACTGGGCACAGCGCGCCCGTAATATGATAGAGGATATTGAAAACAGATAAAATGAAAAGAGCTTTGCTGCTGACTGCCGCTCTGCTTGTGTCTGCATTGCCGGCCGCTTCCGAATCACCGCTGGATCTTGGAGATATTTATGTCTGGGGTGAAGATATGTCTGTCTTTGAGGGTATAAGAGCCGACGACAGATTACTTTACCCTTCCCTTGAAAAGTCCGAATTTATAGAACCCTATTCCGGAGATATTTTTAAAAAGCTTTTGCCGCGCGCGGCTGTTTTACCTTCCGACGGTATATACCTTCATGCCGGCGTCGGAAGTTATGATGGATATATAATGCGGTTGGTTCACGCCGCTGAAATGAATCCGTGGTCTGTTAACTGGCGTATTACCGGGAAGCAGAAAAATATTGACAGTAAAGATGAATATAACAGACGCATGACAGGGGTCTGGCACATCGGCTACCGCTCAGATTATTTTAACGGTATGCTAAATTTAAGAGGAAATTTTGAAGATGAAATGCCGGAAAGAGAATTTTATCATATACTGTTTGCCGGCGGAATAAAAGCAGGAAAATTCAGTATCCGTCCTTCAGTTTATTATGCACAGGGCGAAACTTCCTCTGTTGACGCTGTCCAGTCCGGTGCCGGGATAGGAGTAGAGAGGGATATAGCTTATTATCAGACTCTGCGGCTTGATGCGGAAACCCGCCAAAGCAGCATAGATGGCGAAAAAGATAATTTTTTCAGGACGGGGCTAAACTTAAGGAGCCGGATGTTCAGAGATTTCACTTTTTCTCTTGGCGGCGGGATTGCTTCCGGTTCCGAGGCCGAATATGGAGGCTATGTTTCCGGTGAAATGCTGGATACGGGTTACAGGTTTTATTATAAAAATTCTTTTTCGGGGTTATGCTTTTATGAAATTACCGAAAAATCGGAAGCCCTTGTTTTCCGGGATATTTTTTCTCCGGAAAAGGTTTCAGAAGCGGGCATTGAACTTTACCGTGATACGGGTGTTACAGGTATGGGAGAACTTAAATTTTCCAATAAAAGCATCAAGGATAAAATTATATACGTAAAAAATGATAAAGGCACATATTTCCCTTATAATTATGAAAAAAGCGCTGACATTTTCACCGCCTCAGCCGGCTTGAAAAAGTATCCCGCTTATATTAGTTTTAAATATACAGCCTTAAGTCCCCGCCTGCCTTTTTATGCGGAAACCGAGTTAAATATAGGCGTGGATTATGAAACTCCGATGAGTTTTGCGCTGCTGGGCCTTTCAGCTGACCTTAAATACATAGGAGAAAGCAGGATATGGAATACTGCCGGCCTCGGCAGCACAAGCAAACACGGGCCCTCATCAAGCCTGAATGCAGGTGCATCCCTTAAATTCGGCAGCGGAATATTTTTAAAGGCGGGAGTAAAGAATATTTTAGGTGAAAAAATTGTAAGGGAAGGTTTTTTTGAAGAAAGAAAAACAAGATTTTATCTAATCGGCGGCATTAATCTTCCGATACGGATATAAATCAAAGGAATAATAAAGGAGGAAAAATGTTTAAGTTTTTTTTAGACGGAGGAATAATGATGTATCCGCTTCTGCTGGCTTCAATACTGACCCTG
>PWMP01000193.1 GCA_003558145.1 Elusimicrobiota bacterium | reverse complement strand
GGGCGAACAGATAAACAGTATTACCGCCAGAACTATATATGTTCCGGTTTGTTTTTTCATTTATTTATCATCTAATTTCAGAACAAGGGGTGCAGTATCCCTTAATTAGATGATAGTGTGAGGAAGAATATTTTTCAACAGGCCGGGGAAAGCGGACTGTTATTATAAATGTTTTTTACCAGTCGAAATAATCAATATACATAGTGCCGTCTATATTTGCGTCATCGTCAACACCTGTGCCGGCACCTATTTTAACTCCGACTGCTATTATATCTTCAGGATCAAATCCGCCGTCCATCCAACCGCCAGCCGGCTGAGAATCTGTTACAGTAGCTGTAAGTTCTATCCACTCGTCTTCGTCTGCTCCTTCTATATTCCTCCAACCTGAATACCAGCTTCTCCACAGACTGTCTTTTACAAAAACCTGCACGCCGTTGCTAGGTGTACTTACAGCCCAGGCGCCTACTTTTATACGGGCGCTAATTTCAACACCGTCAAGATCAACGGGCGCAGTTATACCTGCGGGAGGTTCATTCTGCATATCTACCCATGCTTCACCTTTGGAAAAATTACCGCCGTCGTTTCTTACCATCTCAACTGTACAGGCAAGAACGCCGGAGCCGTCTTCCGTAGCATGGGCCACACCGGTTATGCCCTGTGAATCTCCCCCGGTTTGTGCCTCCCAACCCTGAATACTGCTTGAAAAACTATATTTATGAGTATCCGGAGTTCCGTTTCCGTTATCGTCGTTTTCTATTTCGACGCCTATTTCAGTTACCCTGTCTTTTCTGCTGCATGCGCTTGTTAAGATTAACCCTGCGCAAAATATCAACGCAACGGCTGATAAAGATACAATTTTCAGCTTGTATTTCACAACCTGCCTCCTTGACTGGTTCCAGTTATCTCCTGTGACTATCTTGCTTGCAGTGGAAACCCTTTTGTAGGGCTGCTTTTACCAGATAAAGCTGTCCACGTACATATTACCCTCAAACGTTCTTTCGCCGCCGGCTTCGCCGGAGCCTATTTTTAATCCGATCGACCGGACTGTTGTAGGGTCAAAACCACTGTCCATCCATCCCATAGACGGACGGGAGCCGCTAACTACGGCCCTTACTTCTATCCATTGATTTGCTTGCATGGGTTCAATATTCTGCCAGCTTGAGTACCAGCTTCTCCAGGAGTCGTCTTTAACAAATATCTGCAGGCCGTTTGGAATGGTATCATCGATTGCCCAGTTGCCAACCATGACCCATGCGCTTACAACCCTGTTTTCCAGGTCAACCGGGGGCATATCAACAAATATTTCGCCTTTGCTTTTGTTTTCATCAAGACGGATAAGCTCAACTTCACATTTTAAGGAGCCCTCACCGTACCTTGCTATTTCGTTAGTGTGCCCCACCGAAGTAATTGCCTGAGAGTCCACATAGGTTTGAGCAATCCATCCCTGGGTATTGGCGTCAAATCCGTACCTGACTGTTCCTTCGGGAGCCGGTACAGGCTCTCTGTCCTGTATAACAGCAGGGTGTATATCTGCGACATCTCTTCTTAAGCATCTTGCAAGGCCCATTCCACCTAATATCAATAAAAGCAGAATAATTATTATGTATAAGCCTTTGTTGCTTTTACATTTTTTTTGTTTGTTTTCCGGTTCCTGAGTTCTTCCCATTTCCTGATTTGTTTCCATGATAATCCTCCTTAAAAATTTCTTGAGAAAACTATATACGCCGAATCCATATCGGCAGCTAATTTAATATTACTGCTGTCTGCAAGCGCATCCCGCTGCCTAACGCCGCCCATATAAGCGTCCACTGCATTGTATATCCAAACTGCTGCAGTAATACCTACAAAAATATTTGTCGTGTCTATTTTTTTTGTGTAATCGCTGTATGAAGCTTTGCCGTCCTCATAATCATCATAGGTGCTTTCTGCGTCCAGGTAAAGTAAAATACTGGTAACCGTCAGGGCGCCTGCTGCTCCGGCAAATATGTAGCCCTTGGTTGATTCATCGTTGTAAAACTGACCCCATCCCGGTAAAGCCAGAGATCTGATAAGTGCTCCCTCGGGAGTTTTTTCAGCATCCGGATCCTTAATGACAGGTTCTTCAACAGGTTCTTCAACAGTTTCTTCAATGACAACTGGCTCTTCAACGGGTTCTTCTATAGCAACGGGTTCTTCGGGATCCTCCTGGATTGCAGCGGGTTCGTCGATAGAAGGGCTTGCTGTTCCACCTATCTGGGCAAGCAAAGTGACGGGTGAATAAGCGATGAAAAAGACTGTTGCAAATAGCGCAACAGCTAGGGTCCTGTGATAGCTTTTTAGTTTCATTTTCTTCTCCTCTTTTTTTTAAAATTACTACAATTAAATACTCGTGTCAAGCTGAAGTGTTTTTTAAAGTCCCGCATACATCACACGGTTTTTACCGGCTTCTTTTGCCTTATAAAGATATTTATCGGCTTCATTAACCAGTTTTTTATAATCCGCCGCGTCTGCCGGATAGGTTGCTATACCTATACTTATGGTAAGCTTTCCGAACGGCTGTTTTTTTCCGTGGGGAAACTCATATGTTTCTATAGCTTTCCTCAATTTCTCGGCTGTAAATATTACCCCTTTTTTGTCTATCCCGTGCAGTATTATGGCAAACTCTTCTCCCCCGTAGCGGGCTACTATGTCCGTATTTCGCGTGTTTGCTTCCAGTATCTGCGCAACTCTGTACAGACAGTCGTCACCGGCAAGATGGCCGTTGGTGTCGTTATAGTTTTTAAAGTCGTCAATATCTATCATCAATACCGACAAATGGCTTTTGTATTTTTGTGAAAGATTAATTCCGGATAGTAAGGCCGGATAGAAATACCTCTGGTTATATACTTTGGTTAACTCGTCAACAATAGACGACTCTTTTATCTTGCTGTACATTTTGGCGTTATCAATCGCTATTGCCGAATGCGAGGAGAATAAATCAACCTCGCTCAAGTCAAAATCAGAAGATTTTAATTCAAAGATTAAAAACCCTATTATTTCATTTCTTATTACCATAGGCGATACGCCTATTTTTTTCATGTTAAGTATTTTTCTTTCGGCAGCGTATTTTGCCGTGTTCAAATCAATTATTTTTGAATTTTTGTTCTTCTTGCCTGCAGATATTATCCCGCTGCCTGCAGGTATATGCAATGCATTAATCCCGTCAATATTAATTGCGCTTGAAAAAGCTATACATTTTAAATATTCCCTGTCATTTTCTTTTTCCAACAGGTATACAAGTATGTTTTTATGGCCGAGCTTGCTTGCAAGAGTGTTAAGTATTGCTTTTAACACTTCGTCAAACTCCAGGGTTCCGCGCAGTATCTGAGAAATTTTATTTACAAAATATTTTTCCTTCTGATATTCATCCAGATTGATTTTTTTTTCTTTTTGGAATGATTTTTTTTGTGAGATAATTACTACAAGAAGGACAACAATTAGAAATTCAGACAATCCGAACTGGAAGTAAAAAGCTTGAATAATTAAATAAAGGGGAAATAGGCTTAGAATTATATAAAACAATTTTATTCCCCCAATATGTTTTTAATTTTTGTTAGCAGTTCTGCCAGCTTCACAGGTTTAACTATATAATCGGAAATCTGTGACGCCCAGACTTCGTATTCGGATTTGAAGCTGTCATAGGCGCTAACCATGATTATATGCACATCCTGGTCAATCTCTCTTATTTTTTTAAGCAGTTCCAGCCCGGACATTCCGGGCAGTTTCACGTCAAGCATTATAAGGTCGGCTTGATATTCCTTTAATTTTTCCAATGCAGTATTAGCGTCATTTGCAATTCTGATATTGTATCCGCTGTCAGACAGGGAAGTAGCGTAAATTTTACATAGGAGCTCTTCGTCTTCAACTATTAAAATATTTTTCATTGCGGTTATTCCTCCTCTTTTTTCTCTTCCCTTTCTAGCGGCAGCGAAACTATAAAAGTTGTTCCTATGTTCTCTTCACTGCTAACCTCAAATTCACCGCCGTGCAGTTCTATTATGTTTTTAGAAATACTGAGCCCAAGACCCGTACCTTTTGCCTTCGTAGTAAAAAAGGGTTCGAATATTTTGTTCCTGTTCTCTCTCGGGATACCCGGACCCGTATCGGATATGCTTATTTTTGCGTAGCCGTCTTCATTATATGTCTTTATTGTAAGCTGTCTTATGCTGCGTTTTTCCATAAAATGGGCAGCGTTTTGAATTATATTCAAAAGAACCTGCTCTACTTTGTCCGGATCAAACTGAATAACCGGTAGCGATTTATCAAGCTCTTT
>PWMP01000190.1 GCA_003558145.1 Elusimicrobiota bacterium | reverse complement strand
ACACTGCTGCAGATACCCAAATTCGTTAATCTTCGCGTAGCGGGTATAATGGGCCATTCGGAGGCGGCATACAGTAAGAGGGGTTCTGTTTTCAAAACTTTAAACCCGTTATTTCTAAATAGCTCTTTCCAGTTTTTTATTCTAAAAAATGAATAACAACGGAAAAAATTATTGTAAATACCGTGTCCGGGAAGAATTTTAGACATAATTTTATCCAGTAAGGATTTTTGACTGAACGAATTATGTTTACTGCGTTTATCCGTCTCTGATTTAATACATAATTCTTCCAGTAGTCCCCTTGCCATAATGTAATAGTGGGCGGGGAAATATAAAAGCAACCAGATATTCGTTGGTACACAAAAAGTATATATGCAGTCTTCTTTGCCGATTCTTATCAATTCTTTAAACGCCGAAGTTAAATCTTCAATGTGCTCAAGCACGTGGTTAGAGTAAATTAAATCAAACTTGTTATCGGGAAAAGGGGTTTTTGTTATAGAACATTTAACAGAATCAACCTCACTGGTTTTATTTATTTCTTTAAACTTATCGCTGAGATAAACATCTGAAGCGTTTACTTTTCCCAGCTTTTTAAGATACGGTATTTGATACCCGTCACCGGAGCCGAATTCTAAAATATTACAGTTATCAAAATCTTTATCCGCTGTGTTATTAAGAAAATAGGATATTTTCCGCATTGCAAGAGAAATTTCTGTCTCTCTTTTATTTTTCCTGTTTTCCTGTTCTTTTAATTTAGTTCTGGGCCACATAACATTTAAATTTACTTTACTTGACAGTCCCGAGTTTTCTTAAGTTTTCGGGCTAAGCTATCATTCTAACCCCCTCAATTCTATTAAAATCAATCCTTTTTATCAAGAATTTCGTAAGGATTGAGGTTTGAAACGAATCCGATAGAAAATATGGAAGGGTGTTTTTCAGGGCGATAGCGGTAACCATTTCTGAAGGACATGCGTCAAGCCTGACAGTGCGCATCCATGAACCATAAGAATTCCATACGGACCTGGGAAAACTCAAGGACAGATACTGAAGCAACCCCTGAGCTATGATACCTATCTGAATATAATTATGGTAAGCTCTGATTTTCCTTTTTACGGCTTTGCGATATTCTTTGCTTTCACGGTGTAAGTACTGGTTTCCGGTTTTCTTGCGGTCAGGTTTCATTGTTCTCATCCAGAAATGGTAGGCATAAGTTCCCAGCGTCCGTAGAGCCTGCTTGAAAGAAACTTCAATCTTAAACCTGAGCCCGTATATCTGTATGATATCTATCCCCGACAGGGTTAAATCACTGCTCATCAAAATTATTTTTCCCCGGGCGGGATGAACGACCAGTACAAAGCGCACAAGTATTCCCACCGGTCGCCATAACAGGTCAATTGTCTTGAAGTGAATGAGCGTACCTTTTTTGTCCGCATACACCGGGCTTTCAACTCTTGCCATATCATCGGTATTCTTCAGTAACTCTCTCAACTTGAGTTTTTTACCGTATTTTTTCGGGCGACCTCTTTTCCGGCCGGTTTTCTTTTGCTTTGCCGGCAGGTATGCCACAGCATTACTTCTGACCCTCGTAACCAGGTGATTCCCGCCGGCAAGCAGACCCTTAATTATCCCGCCGGTGGCATAGTAGGCGTCGGCAGTAAAGTAAAACGGAATACCTATATCAAGAGAATTAATCAACTGCACCATCTTATCCAGCAGGGTTCTCTTATCCCTGTTTGAGAAGATAACCCCGTCGTGTATCCTGCTGGCTATCGGCACGGCAAACACATTCGGTATTGAACCTGCAAGTATTGCCACACTCTGGCAGAGATGACCGTAAATGTAGCGGGCCTTGGAATTTGATTCCGATTCCTGGTAGAGTTTTTTTACGGCAGGCATTTTTCTGCCTTCTTTGGAAACTTTAAGACCATCCCCCACTACAACTGCTCTTCCATTAAACTTTACTAATGGCCACTTGAGAACCATTGATTTGAATTTTTCGGTCAGCTGTTCAAGTTTCAGGGCAGAAGAATGAAAGAGATCCAGGAGCCGGTCATAACAGAAATCTTTAAGTCCCAGTGCCCGGACTATACTTGTTACCCCAAAAAGATCACCGCGGATAGTTATTCCCGCCAGGCAACAAACTAACCACAGAAAAGTTCGTTTACGTGAGCATACCGGCCGCAGTTGTTTTACCATTTTCCACCATTGTATCCATAGTTTCATAGGCACTGTCTCCTTTAACTCTTTACAGTATAGCATATATATGCTATGCTACAAAAAAGGACAGCTCTCGTCAAGAACTCTCGGAGGGCTTCTCAAAAGCAGAGTCGTTAAGTATAATACCAACAGGGAGGAAAAGTATGTCGCAGCAGAAATTAACTAAAATCCATCAAAGAATCTCTGAAATCAAACAGGATTTACAGACGATAGAAGAGATGAGACCCGGTTCATTGACCAAACAATATGCCCGGCCTAAAGAGAAAAAGGGTTCTTATTATCAGATTAGTTATACCTTAAATATGAAAAGTCATACCGATTATGTAAGAAAGGAATTTGTCGAGGATTTAGAGAAACAGGTGGAAAATTACAAAAAGTTTAAAAGACTAACCAAAGAATGGGTTTCGCTTGCTATCAAACTTTCTAAACTAAAAATTGAAGTATCCCTCAAAAACAAGTAGAATTACAACGAGAACTCGGTACTGTCAAGTATATAATTTTAACGGTCTAAAGTGAAATCTAATCAATTCGTCCCTTTTTATGTCAATTAATAATACTTATTTATTATTTTCCGGATCGGATTAACCTCCGCTTCCCTGAACAATCTTAATATTCATCCAGAAGTTTATAAAAATTATCTTCCTTCAGAAATTCCACCTCTTCGGGCCACTCTAAAAATTTGCTCACTTCACTGCGGGCTCTTTTAAAATCACATTCTTCAACCCTTTTTTTAAGGATTTTCTTCCAGTTTTTTCCCGTCACCTGTCTGTGACTGCTATCAGTCTGTTTTATCGCATTATTCAGCAGAAGAAAATTCGGCCGGGGTTTCTCCTGGTTTGTAAGATACCACAGCAAGTCATACCAGTCCCTTCCTTTAATGTATTTTCTAAAAAACAGAGCATGAAGCTTACCCGCAAACAGAGAACTCAAATCATAATGCTGAATATAAAACATATGCGGGGACCGGTTCACGGAAATTTCCGTATTCCCCCCCTCGGGAGGGTTACAATCTATATCTACCTTTACTGAAACCGTCTCTTTTTTGTGAGATGACACTCCATATTCATATAACAGACCGGGAAACTTTAAAAAAGAATTTTTAACATTTTCCTGAACTTTTGATTTTGTAATTACATCATATCCTGCAAGGCTGCATTCTTTTTTCACTTTTTCTATCATATCGATAAAATTAAATTTGGGCTCTTTTACTTTAAGGCTGAAATCCAAATCCTCGGAATATCTCTTAAGGTCATATAGAATACGCAGTGCAGTTCCACCGACAAAAATTAATTTACTGTGATATTTTTTGCCGTACAGAATAAATAGAATATATTTTTGAATATATTCTCTTATGATATTCACATTGTGCGCTTTGGATTTTTCGCTTTCAATTAACTTTGCCAGGTAATCTTTCATGGGAGTTCTTTATATTTCTTTTCTTCAATTTCAAAATAATCCACTAATTTATCTCCGATATGTTTAACCCGTTTTGTAAATTTGGATGAGTACCTGAGGATTTTTTCTTTATCCAACTGCTCAAGGTTCTGCAGCCTCAACGATTCAAACTCGTCAAACTTTCCCCTGTAATCAGTCTTGAAATAGAAAAAATCAACCAGGGCTTTCTCCGGTTCCGCCATAAAATATTCCTGACCGCTTTCAGATTCTTTAATAAAACCATAAAACAAATCCTTCTTTATTGAAGAATATTCATACCTTCCAAGCTCATTTCTGAAAATATTTGTCTTTTTTGTAGTTACCGAAGTATATACTGTAACTTTTTCCGGAACTAAACCGTAATAACCCATAGCGTATTCCAGACTGATATATGAAGGATAGACCAGGTAGTTTGCAACAAAAAGAGGCGATACCTCCACACCTGACCATTGATCGCTGAAAATATATACTCCCCTCTTAAGTCTTTTTAAATACCCTTTTTTTAGCCACCCGTTAACCTGGCGTCTCAGGTTTCGGGGCTTATTCGTATAAAGAGGAAAAGTCCTGGAATCAATTACAGGATATTCATTATATAATTTAACAAATTTTTCAAATTTCATTTCTGTAAGTTGATATATTTTTCTATTTACAGAAATATTATATAATTTTTATGGAAATGTCAAATACATCACCGGTT
>PWMP01000094.1 GCA_003558145.1 Elusimicrobiota bacterium | reverse complement strand
TGTGTATTTGTAGTAGCCTTGCTGAGATAGTTCCCCAACAGCGGAGAACCGTACCTTGCAGGCGCAAGGTTATCCGCTCCTTCTTCCTCACCTATACGGAAATTATAGTAGTATTCATCCGTCACATCTTCCGGAGGATTCCACATTATATAGAGTGTATCCAGGTAATATACCGAGTGCATTTCATCTGCCGAGACAGGTTTTGGAGGTTCTTTCCCTTCCACTTTATTTCGATATAACTTAACCTGATTACTTCCGTGTATATATAAATCCGTCATGCGGGTGCCCGTACAATCTGCAAGAGCCAATGCGCCATCACGCATTCCCGTATAAAGCTCTTTTTCGTCAAAAGCAAAATTACCTTCATTAATATATATAAAAGTTTTATAACCCTCTCCAGTGTCTCCCATTGCTATTATATCAAGTCGGCTATTGTTATTTACGTCCGCAAGTGCCAGTGACGCGTCCCTGATTCCGGTGAGAGAGGTGCTTTCTACAAGTTCGTAATTTCCGGCAGTCCCCTGGTTTTCATAAACAATAAGCACATTGTCCCCTGTTCCTCTACGGCCCGCAATAACAAGGTCAAGGAAACCGTTGTTGTTTAAATCACCCCAGGCCACGTCCCCGTACTCTACTGCGCTAAGGGATCCGGCATTGACCTTTGCTTCGGCTCTGCTGGAAAAAGTTTCGTCACCCTTGTTTTCAAAAAGGTAGATTTCAGCTTGACCGGCAATCCCGGTCGGAGGCCCGGTTATAAGAAGGTCCGGATAGCCGCTGTTGTTATAATCTGCCCAGGCAATGGCATGAAGCCCCATTATCACATCGGGGGAAAAAAGATCGTAAGGTGTAAAGGTACCGTTTCCATTGTTCCTGTAAACCCTGCTTATATCCTGACCAATTATCGCAAGGTCCATAAGGCCGTCGTTATTAAAATCAGCCCATGCAACCTTCGCTTCTCTTGTTACATCCAGCCCGCTTACGGGAACATTTACAAAATTGCCCCCACCTTTGTTCTCGTATAGATGTGTTGTTTCCCACCCTGCCACAATTAAATCAACCATGCCGCTGTTGTTGTAGTCGCCCCAGGCAATTCCTGCCGCTTCTTCTCCTTCTACAGTAATTTCTTTTTCGATTGAAAACCCTTCACCCGCCTCGTTCCTGTAAAGGTATACTTTTCTACCGGTACCATCAACGCCGGATACTGCTAAATCCCACCAACCGTTGCCGCGGAAGTCCGCCCAGGCCGCCTCTCCACGGCTCATTTGCTTAAATATGGGTGGTGTATCTTCCTCAAAAACATCCGATATATCAGCTCCGGCAAGCAGAATACTGAAAAAACACAAAATAAAAGTAATATCAATTAATATTTTTTTTACTTTCATTTTTTTAAATTCTTACGGATACAATAAACATATGCTCTGTATTTATTGCTGACGAAAGTCCCATACCGTAATCAAATCCGAACCTGCCGTATATTGCACCAAGTCCCCAGGTAAAATGTTTTATTTCATAATTAAGCCGGTATCCGGCCCTAAGAAAAAACATGTCGCGGTTTATGTACTCAAAGCCGAATCCTCCTCTTGTAATATCCTGATTTGTTTCGTGGGTTACATCGCCGGCAACTAAAACGGCGTGTTCCTCGCTAAACCTGACAGGACAGCTTATTCCTCCCCTGAGTGTGAGGGGAAGCGGGTCTTTATCCGCTGCCTTTGTATATGAAACGCCGCTTCCGGCATTCATAACAGAAAAACCCAATCTGAGACCGGGTGAATAAATCCTGTTATATATGTAAGGGTTCCCTGTTTTAAAAAGGGTAGTCTTAATAAGGCATCCCCCGTCCAGGGCAAATGCGGACGCAGTATATTCTTCAAGAAGAACAGATGAATAGTATTTTAATTTTACACCTCCATATAAACCTTCGGTAAATAACCGGTTACCATAACCGGCAGAAAAAACAAGATCTCTCTGAGCCGTCAGTGTTTTTCCGTGCATTCCAGTGTGCCGGCCGGCTGAATCGTCTATTGTTATTTCCCCTCCAAAATAACCCAGAGTTTCCAGGCTTAAACTTCCACCGGAAGTTTTTTTTGAAAAAGCGAGGTAAGCGACCGCTGCATCCATGAAGGCATTGTAAAAAAGAGCGCTTGCAGTATTAGTCCGGAGTGTTCCCAGCAGGGCGGGATTAACGGAAGCCATACTAAAATCCCCGGCAACAGAAACGCCGCTGCCTCCCAGAGCGTTTAAGCGGGAGGAAGGATAAAAATTAAGTATTGGCGCTCCTGTCGTTCCATCACAGTAAAGTACTCCGGTTACGGAAAAAACAAAAAGAGAAAGAAAAAAGAAAGGTTTATTAATAACTTTAAACAATTTTTTGCCGGAAAATTTTAATTCACTTTTCGGCCCAGGAGATTAAGTTAACTCCACCACTGCCGCCGCCCGGGATTTCATAAGCTATGGTATCAAATATTATATCAGTATTGGAAGAAAGATTGGAATCTCCTCCTACTTCTACTACTCCTTTAATCTCAACTTTTGAAGGTATATTAAGATTACCGGGACAATAGACATAGCCCTGCATATATATATTGGAATTAAAATTTATAGTAGCATCCGCTCCGGCAAGGTCATCAACAATCAGATTGATTTTTTGAAAATCATTGCTGTCTCCTATATTTACACTCGCATTAGGAAACGAAATCCCGCGGTTATAAGGCACCCCGCCATGTGATCCCGTCTGACCTCCGGTTGCCAAAATTGTGCCTTCCCCCGTAACTTCAGCCTTGAACGTTACACCGCCCTTAAACCAGTGCGTTTTACCTCCAAGGTCGAATGGAGTATTAAACTCCTGATGGGTTTCATATACGGTAGAGGAAGCGACAGCCGCTGCAGTAATGGAATAAAGCTCATAAAACGGTATATCATATTCTTCCATAGGCTCTACATAAGAATCAGGCTCAAATATCACAGCACCTTCTTCAGAAGTTACGTTACTTGTTCCTTCTATAGGTCCTGCCGAACGGATATAGTAAGGACCAGCTCCGTGAAATTCAACACTTCCAGCAAAATCTACCCCATCATTGCTTGAAGTAACCACTCCGGCATTCCCGTTGGAGTCAGGATAAATATGATTATTTCCGCTGAACGTCACCTTGTTATTTGAGCGGATCACCCCATATACTTTTACATTCGACGCCAGATCTATTGTGCCTGCCGCACGCATCGCCTCCTGGGGCTGTTCGGGCTCTATTTCACCTTTTACTTCTAGTATTCTTCTGCCTATGGGATTATCTCTTGTTGGAGAGTATCCTGTTGATGTCATAGTATATATTCTGCCGCTCAGGCTTATTTCCACATCGGCTTCACCGGCAAGATCTCCGGTATAGGTTCCTACCTGGACAGTAAAGCTGTTTTCGTGTTCGCCGTTTAATATGTCGTGTATTGCTTGCTCTATTCCGGCGTCGGCTACGTAAAGAGCGCTTTCACGCATGCGGCTGCGTACTTCCCGACGGGTTTCGCTGCCTGCAAGCTGCACCATGGCAAATCCAAAGATTACCAGCACAAGCATAAGAAGTATGGCGCTAACAAGAGCCATCCCTGAATTCTGTTTTTTATTTATTAACATCTCTTATATGCCTCCTTTTTTAATACTCTGCTATTAAAGATACTATCCTAAAAGACCTTGGTTCGCCCAGTTCGTCCCATCTGACAATAACTTCAGCTTCTTTCAGTCCTTCTTTGATTTCTACTATGTTTATGTCACTTATAAATTCTTTTGTTCCGCCAAAAATTTCACTTTCGGTAGTAAATGTAGTCGTACTAACTAATACATACGGGTAGCTTTTAATCTCTTCCATACGGTGGGCGGCGTAGTTTGAGGCAAGGGTATGCATCCTTGAGCTTGTCACGGATACGTTATGTATGAGGAACATGCGGGCGAAACCCATTATCACAAACGTGACTATAGTCACGGCGAGAATAATTTCTATGTAGGTTATTCCTTTATTATTACCGGTTTTTTTACACAGCATTACACTCTAATGCTAATTCACACGGTTACTTTTTTCAAGAGCTCTTTATTCGGAGGAGAGGACTATTTCTCCTGAAGCGGCAACGCTCTCATCTACGTATACCCTGGCGGAGAATTCAAGCTCTTTTTCAAAACTTTTGACCAGATCAATCTCAAATTTTACTATATCTCCGGGTTCTATGGTCTGTCGGAACTTTATTTTTTTTATTTTCAGGAGTTTTAAGTCTCTCCTGGCGGTAACCGCCAGCGCTGTCTGGTATATTGCTTCGATTACCAGAACCCCCGGCATTATGGGACGACCGGGGAAATGCCCTTCAAAAAAGAATTCTTT
>PWMP01000014.1 GCA_003558145.1 Elusimicrobiota bacterium | reverse complement strand
GATGGGCATATTACCAACGTGTTACTCACCCGTTTGCCGCTTTCCACCGTCTCTTCTTGGCCGAAGCCTTGAAGAAACGGCTTCTCGCTCGACTTGCATGTGTTAGGCACGCCGCCAGCGTTCGTCCTGAGCCAGGATCAAACTCTCCATAAACACCTCAAAACCAAAAATTGTATGGACCCGACTCTTTACTTTTTCAAAGATCGTTTCTTAAAAGCTTTTAACATAATAGTATATTTTTAAAAACTTGTCAAGTCCCGGTTTCCCGGGAAAGAATAGAAGAGCAATTTGCACTTCTATTACAATACTAACTATTTTAAAAAATTTTTCAAGGGCGTAAAATACCCTGTGATATTTGCCTCTGCTTACGAAGGTGTTCCTCATAAGTGCGGCTGAATTCGTGAGCGCCACCGCCCTTTTCAAAAAAGAAAAGATATTCTGTTTCTTCAGGATATAGAGCAGCATCCAGAGAGTCGCGGCCCGGACTTGCAATGGGGGTAGGCGGCAGACCGAAATTTCTATATGTATTATAAGGGGAATCTATATCCAGGTCATTATAGGTAAGATTCAGACGAACTTCACCTAATGCAAATTGAATTGACGCGCAGGACTCCAAGTACATTCTTATGCGCAGCCGCTTGTGAAAAACATCCGAAATAATAGGCCTTTCTTCGGAAATCCTTGTTTCCCTTTCAATTAAAGAAGCAAGAGTTACTATCTCTTTTAAGGTGAAACCCAATTCTTCAGCACGTTCTTTCCATTCAGGAGGAAAAACCCTGTTAAACTGTTCCACCATTGTATTTATAACTGTCTCGACCGGCAGATTCTCGGGAAAATGATATGTTTCGGGAAATAAAAAACCCCTTAAATCATTTTTAATCACTTTTGTGACGAACTTATCAGGATCATCTATTACATTGTTACGGTAAAGTCTTTCGGCTATCTGCTCTGTGCGGAAACCCTCGGGTATAGTTACCCTTACAAGATGTTCGCTGCCCCGGCTTAATGTTCTTATGATGGAGAAATAATTAGAACCGGGAGTTATATAGTACGTTCCGGCCTTAACGGCTCGGTCTTTACGCAGAACCTTTATAAATCTGAGAAATAAACGGGAATCGCGTATTATATTTTCAGCCTCCAATATCTCTGCAACCCGGGCCGCCGTCATACCCGGGCTCACCGTCACCCTTACAGGCGAGGAAAAAGAAACAAGAGATATAATTACTATACTCACAGCAATAGCTGAAACGGTTATTATTATTATTTTTTTTCTAATTGACATACTTTTTTTGAAACATATTTTTCAATCGGAACCAGATTATAATTATACTGTCTGATTTTTTCAATCAGCTCCGGTAGCATTTTCGAGGTAAATCTGCAATCACCCCTCAACGGCAGTGTTTTTCCCGCTCCTATATTTCCTTCTGCATATTTTAAAAGATCATTTATACCTGCCGGATTTTTTTCAGGAAGCTGTATCCGGAAATCAACCGGAATAAATCCCTCTTTTTTTATTTCTTCAATATCACTTAAACTGTAACCGCCCTCGCGGTAATATAAAGGAAGAAAATGTTCCGCACCGTCAACTATTTTATCCTTCCAACTTTTAATATCATCCCTTATGGAACCATCTTTACCCAGGACTGCGAAAGTCTGTTTTTTACCGACTTTTTCTATTTCTGTTTTATCTTCATGGGAAACAAAAAAAACAGCGTTTATTCCATTTTCATTAAGCACCCGGGATATATTTTTAAATTCTTCTTTTTTACCTCCTATGAAAGCCAGAGAAAAAGATTTTCTCCCTGAAACTCCTGATGAAATTTTAATTAAAAGGAGTGTTCCGGCGGCGGCGCCAATGAGGATTACAGCTCCCGCCTGAGCATGCTGTCCGCGCAAAGGAGGATAATCGGAAGTATCCTGTTTTTTAAGTTCATAGGCCCATTCAAATCTGGAATCTCTTGTAATGGTCCTAACCCCGTCAAATACAGGAACCGATATATCCCCAACAGTTTTAAAGGAATACCCTTCGTTCCTGTAAAATTCTATAATGGGCCGTAAAGCCTGTAAGGTAGCATCTACACCGCTATGAAGAAGGATTATTTCCCTGTCACGCGGATTCCTGGTAGCATGGTAGTAAATCTGCTTCGGGCTTATTCCCGGAGCCATATCCATAGTGCTGCGGGTCCAAAAAACCGTGTAATATCCTAACTGGCGCGCCGTATCCAAAACAAGCTGGTTTACACGTCCCCCGGGCGGACGAAAAAAACTCGTACGCTTGCCGGTTATCCGTTCAAGACTGTTGCAAACCGACACCAGAGCGTTCACTACTTCATCGCTCGCCATTGAAGTCATACGAATATCATTATAGGTATGGTTTCCTATTTCAAATCCGCCTTCATATATCTTCTTAACAAGATCAGGGTGACGGTCTATCATTATACCCACAAGAAAAAAGGTAGCCGTAATCTCTTCCTCCAGCAATATTTCTACAATGTTTTCCGTATAACCGGGATGGGGACCGTCATCTATGGTAAGAACGACAAATTTTTCAGAAACTGCGTTGGCAGAGGAAGATGCCGTTAAAAAACACAGTAAAAACGAAAGGTTTTTAAATGTTAAATTTTTCAACAATACTGTACTCCGCTCCGTAAGGGCTCAGCCGGCTTTGGTAAAGGTTTACCCGGTTGATACTCATTCTGCCTATATATATATCACTTTTTAAAAGTTTTTCTGCCGCACGGTTTCTGCCTCGCCTATATTTTATGCGCCCTATAGTAAGATGGGGGGTAAAGCTCCTTTTTTCTTCTTTAAAACCGGTATCCTTCAAAGAGACATCAATATTCTTTTTTATTTTTACCGTATAATCAGAAATATCGCAACATCCGACCCAAAGTACAGAAGGATATTCAGGCGAAGGGAATACTCCTCCTCCCTTTATTATTATTTCATACGGACTGAAAGAAGCAACTGCGCTGCGTATGCTATTTTTAACGGCGGAAAGTTTTGTTTCGCCTTCAACTTCGCCTAAAAACTTAAGCGTTAGATGTATATTTGCGGGATCCATCCACTTAATTTTTTCGTTTTCTGATTCAGCTTTAAGATTATCCTGAAGTTTTTCCAGACTTTTTATTATATGTTTTTCCAGCGGACATGCTGCAAAAAGCCTCATTTTTTAAGTTTTCTCCAGAGCTTTTCCAGACAGGCATACGTAAATTTTTCTTTTACTTCCATACGGGGACCCGTAAAACTGAGCTCAAAAACTTCAGTTCCGGATGGCCCGGAAAGCGCAGCAAAAGCATATCCGGGTTTTTTACCCCGTTCCGATGAGGGGCCCGCATAACCGGTAATTGAAATTGAGTAATCGGTTCCCGATTCTTTTTTTATGTTCTCTGCCATTTCTGATGCAACCTCCGCTGAAACTGCGGAGTGCTTTTTTATAGTTTCGGATTTAACATTAAGAATCTGTTTTTTCGAAGACGGCGAGTATGCCACTACGCCCCTCTCAAAGTAAAGGGAACTTCCGGGAACATCGGTCAGTTTTGAAGACAAAAGGCCTCCCGTACAGGATTCAGCAACAGATATGGTTTTCCGGTTCTTTCCCAAAAGCTTACCCGCAGCTTCCTGGAGAGTTTCTTCAGCGCAGCCGTATATGCAGTCTCCGGCGGCAGCGTATATTTCCGCAGCGGTTTTATGAAGAAGCTCATCTACCAGCATTTCGTTAGAACCGTAAGCGGTTATGTTTATGTCACAGCCGGGACCCGTACTTTCGAAGTAAAATTCCAACTCTCCTTTTTCAAGATTCTTTTCGGTTTCAATGACTTTTTTTAATGATTTAGGAATCTCCCCCTCACATATTCCAGCAAATCGTAAAACAGATGTTTTTCTTATTCCTGTTTCATACTTATCTTTTAAGATTTTTAAAAGTGATCTTTTAAATATACTTTCAACTTCTTCCCTGCGGCCGGGAAGAAGTATAATAAATTTGTCTTTTGAGATTTCAATAAACTGGCCCACGCAGCTGCCTTTAGGATTTAAAAGAATTTCCGCACCTTCAAAAACTTCTGCCTGACCGTCGCAATGCCTGGGGACTTCCATTCCTTTTTTTGCAAAATAAGAAGCTACATTTTCCATCGCCTGTCTGGAAAAAACCGTACGTATTTTAACAGCTTTTTTAATTCCGGCCACAGTAACATCATCCGAAGAGGCACCCATACCGCCCGAAACTGCAACAATGTCTGATTTATTCAAAGCCGCCGCAACAGCGCTTGCTATTACAGACATGTCATCAGATACGGTTGTTATTCTTTGAATGTCCATCCCGATACAGGACATGTAATCAGCTATAATTGCACCGCTTTGGGGAACACGACCTT
>PWMP01000200.1 GCA_003558145.1 Elusimicrobiota bacterium | reverse complement strand
GTTAAAAAAGGCTGAAATGCTGTCGCATATTTTATCGGAAAGTTCTTCGGAAATTTCTCCGTCTGTTTCAAGGTCTGTGCGTACCACCTGCTGGTGTTCTGCAATAATCCTGGTCTTGACTATGGTAGGCCTTTTGGCGTCCTTTAATATACAGTCCGTGTTGCATCCGGCTTCACGAAGCCTCCCCTTAAGCCTGCCCCCGTAATAATCATCCCCTATTACCGAGGCTACGAATACTCCAGATCCCAGGGAGGCAAGATTAAGGGCCACGTTTCCCGCGCCGCCGGGGACATTGTTTTCGGAATGAATCTTTACAACAGGAACCGGGGCTTCGGGAGAAATCCTTGAAACGCTGCCTTTTATAAACTTATCCAGCATAAGATCTCCGGTGACCAGAATCCGGTATTCTTTAAATTTACTCAGTATTCCGAACGGGAATTGTGTACTCTGATTCATTTTCAGCTTTCTTTATATTTAATATCCTCGCCGGCAGCATAATAACACCCAAAAGCAGCGGCATCATTACAACCCAGACTTCTTTTCCGAAAAAAATAAGAAACATCGGAAAAAGCAAGTAGCCTACTATTGCTTCAATATCAACAGGAGATGCAAACTCTGATACAGGATTTATTTTTGTACTTAGCCATCCCGTAAAAAGCGTAAACACAGACACAAAAAAGGTAATCCAGAAGGCAAGCGAAAACATTATGCCTACGGATACCGCAAGCCCGTTACCCCCTTTGAAACCAAGAAAAACAGGCCAGTTATGCCCGATAACCAGCATACATCCGGCAGCCAGTGCAAGGTAACCCGAATATTCCCGGCCCGGGCTGGTCAGCAGGGTCATCGGCAAAGCTCCTTTTAAAACATCCAGAAAACCTGTTAAAAAGCCGTATTTTGCCCCCAGGCAGCGCGCCACGTTCCTGGCTCCGGCGTTGCCGCTGCCTGTCTGCCTTATATCTATGCCTCCTGCCACCCTGGCCACGATATAGGCAAACGAAATTGAACCTATTAGATACGCTGATATAAGTACGGCAAAATATTCAATCTGCATTATTCAAACCTCTTAAATAACTGCATCTTCCCCAGCAGGGCCATTGTTTTTTAATTGTATTTATTTGACGGGAAAAAAGCAAACAGCATCAATAATCTTTACCTGAGCCTGGGAAGCTTCTTTTCGGTAAGGTGAATAGAAACCGAACCGACCATTATTTCACTTCTTGCAAGGACAGGTATTCTTCTTTCATCATCTGTCAACCATAAAAGTATTTCACCTTCATGCTTAAAAATGCCTTCACCCTCCCGAATTCTGGGCTTAACTATGATTGTATCAAAGGTACCAGCCGGGACGGTGACTCTCTCCCTTCCTATCACCTCTACCTCAAGAGGCCACACCGTTTTGTCGCTGCCTACATCAAACTCATATGTCTCTCCCGTTTCAAGACCCATTGTGCGAAGGAAGTAAAAGGAAGAAATCACATCCTGAACTCCCTTTGTTATCTCAAACATTTCGCCGTCTTCATAAGCCCTGCCGTACTCCTGATCGTATATTATAAGGCCGTCCTTGCTGTAACCGCCTTCGCGGATTGTTCTTTCATAACGCACCGAATACAGTTCCTGCGCGTCTATGTATGACTCAATACGGTTGCGGACCCTGTAAAAAGGGTCAAAAAACCTTGCGCTGCGGGCGGTATGAACTATACGGAAGGTGTTTCTGCCGGCAAGATTGAAGTTTTCCCTTACTTCTAGAGTAGCTACTCCCGCCCTGATAATACCCCAGCGAACGGAAAAAGTAAGTTTTTCACCTACAGCAAAGGGCAGACGGGCGCGACGCGAAGAATTCTGTGCGGCGGCTGGCAGAGATATGCTTAAAAAAAACAGGAAAATAAAAATCCTGTATTTATTTGATAACTTCATAAATTTTTTCCTTCCATTTTTTTTCATTCTGAATTTCTGTTTCCATTCCGGCAAACCAGCACTCAAACGGACTAAAAGCGAACAGTTTGACTGCGTCTTTTTCGGTTGTTATTAAATCCAGTCCGCGGCTGCGGGCTTCCTCCGAGATTTTATTTATTTCATTTTCTTTCCATTTATAATGGTCTCTTTTTTCCTTTTTTTCAATTACATCCAGTCCGTATTGCTCAAGAAGCTTATGAAAAGACGCATTATTTCCAAGCGCTGAAAAACACATAACTTTTTTTCCCCTAAAATATTCGGGCGAACATTTTTTACTACCAAAAAGTTTTCTGAAACTGCCTATTTTTTCCCGGGCAATAAAGATATCAGTTCCGGGAGAATAAAAATCAAGCTTTTCCTTTATTTCTTCTAATCGGGATGGCGAAACATAATTAGATTTTGTTATAACTATTGCATTGGCGCGATTTAAAGCAGACAGGGGTTCCCTTAGCCGTCCCGCCGGCAGGAGTTTTTCTCCGGCAAAAGGATCGAGAGCGTTAACAAGAACTATGTTAAGGTCCCTTTTTATTTCCCAGCTTTGCAACCCGTCATCAAGTATGACAACTCTGGCTCCTCTCCCGGACGCAAGCAGCGCTCCCCTGTACCTGTTTTTAGCAACTATTACAAGAACTTCCGGAGAATTCCTTTTAATCAGAAGAGGTTCGTCACCGCTAACAAGGTAATCGTCACAGGAGCTGACTTCAAGAGTCCGCACAGTCTTTCTTCCGTATCCTCTTGATACAACTGCAACGGGCGCAAGGGAACCGATATCTTTTATTATTTTCATAACAACAGGGGTTTTCCCTGTTCCGCCTACGCTTATATTTCCTACGCTTATTACCGGAATTTCAGGGTGGCGGCAACGGGTAAGTTTAGAATGCAAAAAAACTGCGGTTTTGTAAATAAAGGACAACATATTACTTTTCAGTCATTTTCAAGAATGATTTTTCCTGCCTCCTGAATTGAAGAGGCTGTATAATCGGGTGCAGACTGCTTAAAGTCCCCTTTCCCAACGGCTATGGTTTTTATTCCGATATTTTTACCTGCAAGAACATCGCTTTCTTTGTCCCCCACAATATAACTCTGGCTCAGGCTTACCTGGATATCTTCAATGGCGCGATGCAGCATTCCCGGCAGAGGCTTGCGGCAGTCACACCCGTCATCGGGATGATGCGGGCAGTGATAAGTTCTGTCTATTATTACTCCTTCTTTAAACAGGCAGTCCAAAAAATAATCCCTTAATTTAATATAATCCGCTTCAGAATAATAACCCCTTGCTATGCCTGACTGATTGGTAACTATCACTAATAGGTAACCGGCTTTTCTAAGAGACCTTAAAGTTTCAAATACTCCGGGAATAAATTCAAGGTCTTCTTTTTTGGAAACATAGCCTTTATCCGTGTTAATCGTACCGTCCCTGTCCAGAAATACGGTTTTCCATCCCCTTTTGCGAGGCCTCCACATATTGTGAACCCAATACCACTGCGCCGGATCACTGCGGATTTTTTCTTCCAGCCACCAAAAATGTTTCTGAGTATTTATAAAATCTGCCCGCACAGGATCTCCTTCTGAAATCATATTGAAAGGCGAACCGTAAAAAACTTCCAGCAAATTACCGGCGGACCGGCTCCAGCAGGGTATAATATCAGCTCCCGTTCTCCTGTGCAGGAGTGAAGCCATGTGGGTTCCCCAGACGGGACGGTTGAAAAACTGAAACGGCATTCCTTTTTTTATCCTCTGGTCAAAAAGGATATAGACGGTTTTATTATCACGCAGTCTGGAAAGAACAGCCCTGACGCCGCCGCGGTCGGACAGCATCTCCCCTCCGAACGCCTTTCTAAAACCGTCAACCAGTTTTTGGGAGGCAGGAGTATGAATTCTCTTTGCAACGGGAAATATTTCGTAACCCGCCGCCACTACTGCCATTCCGGCGATCTACCAGTTACCCAGGTGGCACCCCAGCATTATTTTCGGGGAAGAGCCGCTGAGTCTCTCCATACCATGAGTTTCAAGGCGGCAAGAAAGAGGATTTGAAGCGAATCTTAAGAACTTCATCAGATTTAATCCGTAGTTTTCAAAGATCTTCTTTGCCGTACTGCAGCACCATTTATAGTCTTTTTCCGGAAAAGCTTTTTTCAGATTATCAATAGTGATATTTTTTCTTTCCCTTAAAAAATGAAAAGCCAGCCACCCCAGGAAACGACCGAAAAAACAAGAAGCTTTTCTGGGAACATAACTGAAAATAAAAGCGAGTTTCTTAAAGAAAAAGTACAGGATAATTTGTAAAGGATTCATTTTATATGCTCCGGGTACAGTAAATATAATAAAAGAGTTATTTTGCCGCCGCCGTGGGTCCCCAGAAATTCGATATAATAGCGTGACGGCATTTACTTAAGATGAGAAGTATATATTTTGCATTCACCC
>PWMP01000143.1 GCA_003558145.1 Elusimicrobiota bacterium | reverse complement strand
CGCAAGGATCTTTCCCTTGAGCCTCCGTCTGAAACACTTTTGGATCTGCTTAAAGCCCGCAGGCTTATAAGTGTCGGAGTGGGAAAAATAGGAGACATTTTTGCTCACAGAGGCCTTAGCGAAGAGATAAAAACTTACGGCAACACTGACGGAGTGAATAAAACTATTGAGGCTATAGAAAAACACAGAGGAAAAAGCGGACTTATATTTACCAACCTGGTGGATTTTGATACGGATTACGGGCACCGCCGCAATTCTAAGGGCTTTGCCGGGGCCCTGGAGGAATTTGACGCTCTCCTTCCCCGTATAATGGATTCGCTTTCTGAAGAAGACATTCTTTTTATTACCGCCGATCATGGATGCGACCCGGAATTTGAGGGGCATACGGATCATACCAGGGAAATGGTCCCGCTGCTTGTATGGGGAAAAAGCATAAAAAAGTCAGTAAAGCTGGGACTTAGAAGTACTTATGCAGATTGCGGGCAGACGGCGGCTGATTTTCTGGGATTAGGAAATATAGGTTTCGGAACAAGCTTTAAAAGCTCAATATATGGAGAAAATTAAAATGAATGCCGCCAAAAAAGAAAAATTTATAAAACGCGCTGTCAGAAAGATTAAATCAAAATCCGGTGTGAAGCCTCAGATCGGACTGATATTAGGCAGCGGCCTGGGTGAAATGGCTGATGAAATAAAAACCCCGTTCATGCTTAATTTTTCGGATATACCTCATTTTCCGGTTTCTTCCGTGGCAGGCCACCGCGGTCAGGTAGT
The DNA here is from genome assembly GCA_003558145.1 of Elusimicrobiota bacterium. Classification (GTDB taxonomy): domain Bacteria; phylum CG03; class SLGR01; order SLGR01; family PWQF01; genus PWMP01. The sequence goes on along the minus strand of PWMP01000143.1, from coordinate 3,618 downwards.
TAGCGGAGAGCTTTACGGGAAAAACGTTATTGCCCTTGCAGGGAGGGTACATTTCTACGAGGGATATTCTATGCAGGATGTTGTTTTTCCGGTAGATGTTATGTCCGGCTGCGGGATAGAAAAAATTATAATCACCAATGCCGGAGGAGGTGTTAATGTTGAATACAGCCCCGGTGATATTGTGGTAATAAGGGATCACATTAACCTCATGGGAGATAATCCGCTTAAAGGGTGCCCTGATTTCATAGACATGACCAATGCTTACGATCCGGAACTTATCAACCTTGCCCTGCAGGCCGGCAACAGTAGCGGCTGTAATTTACAGCAGGGAGTATATGCGGCTATGCAGGGGCCTTCTTACGAAACTCCGTCCGAGATAGAGATGCTGCGGCGGATAGGAGCGGATATCGCAGGTATGTCCACTGTCCCGGAGGTTATTGCTGCTAACAAAAACGGGCTTAAGGTTCTCGGCCTTTCAATGATAACAAATATGGCGGCGGGAATAACCGGACAGTCTCTTTCACATGAGGAGGTTATTGAAACTACGGCGAGGTCAAAAGAAAAATTCAAAAAGCTTGTCAGAAAAATAATAGAAAAAATATAAATTTTATGAATACATACGATTTGATATTTAAAAAACGGGAAGGCGGAAAACTTTTCCTTGAAGAATTAGAATACCTGATCGGAGGATTTGTCAGCGGTACGATACCGCAATACCAGATGTCCGCTTTCCTTATGGCAGTTTACTTTAAGGGTATGGATACGGAAGAACTTTCAGATTTCACCAATATAATGGTAAATTCGGGTGAAAGACTTGATCTCTCGGATATAGAAGGGATTACTGTAGACAAACATTCTACCGGTGGAGTGGGCGACGGGGTTTCGCTCATTTTGGCTCCTCTTGCAGCGTCTCTTGGACTTGTTGTCCCGATGATGAGCGGCCGAGGTTTGGGGCATACAGGCGGGACTCTTGATAAACTTGAATCTATTCCGGGCTATAGAATAGACCTTAGTTCTCAGCAGTTTAAGGATCAGTTAAAAGAGATAGGGGTTGCAATAATAGGGCAGACAAAAAATATAGCTCCGGCAGATAAAGAAATGTATTCTCTCAGGGATGTAACAGCGACTGTTGACAGCATACCTTTAATAGCGGCAAGTGTAATGAGCAAAAAACTTGCCGAAGGAGCATCTTCCCTTGTCCTGGATGTTAAAACCGGATCTGGAGCTTTTATGAGAGAAGAAAAAGATGCCTGCAAGCTTGCGCGTTCAATGATAAAAATAGGCAGGCATAACGAAAGAAATATGGCTGCTGTTATTTCGGATATGAATCAGCCTCTGGGTGTGGCGGTGGGCAATGCCTGTGAAATAAAACAGGCAGTTGAGATTATGTCTGGAGGAGGTCCCCCTGATATGAGAGAAATTACAGTCGTTCTTGCGGGTATAATGCTTAAATTGTCCGGAAATTTCAACGGCCTCAACGAAGCAAAAGCGGTAGCAGAAGAAAATCTTAAAAACGGATCCGCGCTTAAAAAATTTGGGGATATGATAGAAGCGCAAGGCGGAGACAGGCAGGTATGTGAAACTCCCGGCAATATTTTAAAAAGTCCGGACTATTCAGCCGCTGTAAAAAGCCCTGAAGACGGCTATCTAACTGCTATAGACACAAGAAAGATAGGACTTGCTGCTCTTTCGCTCGGAGCCGGAAGGGAACGGGTAAGTGATGATGTTGACCACTCTGCCGGGATAAACGTGTTGAAGAAAATTTCGGACAGAGTTGAAAAAGGGGAAGTTCTGGCGGAACTTTATTCCTCTAAGGTTAAAGATATGAAGCCGGCTGCGGATATGTATCTTAATTCCCTGGAAATAGGTCGGGAAAATGTTGAGTCTCCGAAATTAATACGTGAGGTTATTGAATAAAAAAAGTTATGAGTTACGAAAATTTTGTAAAAGAACAATTTGATAAAAATAACTGGTCAGCCGTTGCTGAGAGTTTTAAAGATATTAAGGATAAAAAGGTCCTTCTTTTTACCCATGATGATCCCGACGGCCTTACTGCAGGCGCTATACTCAAAAAACTTGTGGAGGATTTTGGCGGCAAAGCTGTTGTTAAACTGCCTCCTACGTATGAGCTTGATGAAGGTCTTCTGGACAGGGAACTTGCCAAAGACAGTTATGATGCAGTAATAGTCTCAGACAAGGGGACTGTCGGTTATTACGATGAATACGTTAATAAAGTTGATAAATTTATAGTTATAGATCATCATCCTCCCATAGGAGAAGTAAAAGAGTGCCTTCTGATCAATCCTAATATAAAGGGGTATTACAGCTGTTCTACATCATATTTGGCGCATATGCTTATGACCTATTTAGGGTACGGTAGTAAATATGATGATTTTCTTGCACTTGTAGGGCTTAAGGGAGATTGGGCGGTTAAGCCTGCCGTAGATGAAATTTCGGATTATGTCAAAGATTTTTACAAAGAAAGAATAGAAGGGACCTTTGATAATATAATTAAAAAAATCCGTTCACGGCCTACAATGTTTGAATTCGTGCAGCGGGAATATACAACTCTTTTAAACCAGATAACAGAACTTTATTTCGCTGTCGGCGGCGGCGGCTTTCAGTATTTTTATAATGACAGGGACAGGGAACTCTCAAAACTTGACCAGGCAAAGTTGAGTTTTGATGTTATTGAAGCACAGAGAAACAATTTTAACTTCATTTCATGGAAAACTCTTGAAGATTTTATAACTGACACCTCGGATCCCGCCACAATCCGCAAGATATTCGAATATTTTAAAAATGATTGGGATAATACAATGAAGCTTTTTTCCGGAAATACCTCTCTTATTCATACTTTCGGTAGTACCGATGTATCTAAATTTGAGGGGGACAATGTTCCCCTTATGCCCATGGCCGGATCTGTATATAACAATGAACTAAAAATAAAATCCGGCAAAAATGAAGTACTGTTTATTATGATAAATAAAGAACCTGGCGGCGGAGTTCATTTTTCACTTAGAGCCACCTCCGGCGGTATTCATTCCGGTAAGTTTTGTTCTAATCTTGCCCGCCGGCTTGTAGAAAAATTTAATAACAGGGATGAAATAACCGGAGGGGGACATCCTTTTGCGGCAGAGTGCAAAACAAGAAAAAGCGGTGTTTCTTATGAAGAAGCTTTAAAAGTTTTTAACGGTCTTATTAATGATATGAAAAAAGCTGATGAGTCAGGGAACCGGCAAAAAGCAGAAGAGTTAGGAATGGATTACCTTAAATAATAAAACGGGGTAAATATGAATAAAAAGATAAGAACAGGAGTAATAGGCGGAAGCGGAGTATATGAACTGGAAGGGCTGAGCAATATTTCAGAAAAGAAAATGCGGACTCCTTTCGGCAAACCTTCCGATGCTGTTATTACAGGGACCCTGCATGGAAAAGGAGTAGCTTTTCTGCCCAGGCACGGCAGAGGCCATTACATTATACCTTCGGAAGTTAATTCGAGGGCAAATATATATGCATTAAAAAAACTCGGTGTCAGGAAAATTATATCTATCAGTGCCGTAGGCAGCATGAAAGAAAATATATCTCTGGGCGATATAGTTGTAGTAGACCAGTATT
>PWMP01000136.1 GCA_003558145.1 Elusimicrobiota bacterium | reverse complement strand
CAAAACCGATAATGCCTGCAACGGACACTCCTGCCGCCACTATCAGGGCTGAAACGGCAAAAAGAATTTTTCTTTCCTTCGGCGCGTCAACTCCCAGGGAGAGAGCTTCATCGTCTCCAAGGGTCATTATATCCATCTGCCTCCATTTAAAAAGCAGCACTGTCAAGCCGGCGGCTGTAACTGCCGAAGCGAAAAGCAGTTCCTTCCCGGTTATGAATTGCAGACTGCCGGTAAGAAAAAAAAGTATCCTGTAAACCGTATCCCTGCTCAGCACCATTATCACAAAGGTAAGAGATGATACCAGGGCGCTCATTACTACTCCGGCAAGAAGAAGAGCCTCGGGCGCGTTTTTGCGGGAAGATGAGGCTATGGAGTAAACGGCCGCGCTTACGGCAAGTCCTGTAAGAAAACCGACAAACGGAGACATAAAACCGATACCGATAAGCGAAGAGGCGGCCGCTCCCAGCGCAGCTCCCGCGGATGTGCCGGTAACATACGGCGCGGCCAGCGGGTTTCTCAGTATTGACTGAAAAACAGCACCGGATATGCCCAGGCCGGCACCTACTATCAAGGCAGCAATTATCCTGGGAACCCTTATGTTAATAAGTATAAAACGCTCCGCCATACCCCAACCTGAAGCGCCTGTATTTAATGAGAGAAGAATAGCCCCGGCAGTAAAAATTAAAAATAAAAGCGCAGGGACTTTACTTTTCATTGAAGTTAGCAGGATGGATATGAATAGCCAGCTGTTTTATTCCTTCAGCTATCCTGGGTCCGGGCCTAAGTACGGGATCTTTGTCGGCAACGTAATGTATGTTGGCGTTTTTTGAAGCAGGGACGCTGTCCTTTAGAATATTTTGAAGGTAATCTTTCCTGGAGGTGCCGGCCTCGGACAGAATAAGTATTATTTCAGGTTGTTTTTCTATCACGTACTCAAGCGAACTAAGTATATAATCCCGGTTTTCGGCGGAGGCTACATTATATCCGCCGGCGGCGGTTATCATTTCATTTATATAAGAGCGCGCGCCGGGGCTCATTACCGGATCTGCCGATATTTCCGCATAAACTTTTTTAGGGGCAGTCTCGGCAAGCAAAACTGTGATCTGACTGATTTGAGACTTGATTAAATATATTATCTCTTCCCCTTCTTTTTCCCTGCCGCAAAGACGGGAAATTTCACGTATGTCGGAAAATACGCCCTCAATGCCTCCGGAACCTGTGCTTAGAACCTTTATCCCGCTTTGAGCAAACCGTCCCGCTATCTGCGGCGGCATGTCGGACAGGGTAAAAACAACTGCAGGGTTCAGTGATATTATTTTTTCAAGAGACGGATTTATCAGTCCGCCTGCGGACTCCTTGTTTTTTGCCGCGGGAGGCCAATCGCAGTAATCGGAAACGGCCTTGAGCTTTTCTTGAGCTCCCAGTTTATAAATTATTTCGGTTGCCGAAGGTGACAGGGATACGAATCCTGATGGAGCATCAGGCACAGGACTGCATGATAAAAGCGAAAAAGATAAAAATATTGCTGTAATAAGAATTTTATTCATAAAAAAACCCGCGAATACAGACCTGTCGCGGGTTTACGGGCTTATATCTTGCCCACCCTTCCCTCGAAGGCCTTATACCGGCAGGTATTCGGGCTGATTACCGTTGCGGGGCAGCGTCCGTCTTTACGGAACTTCCCCTGCCGGCCTGTTGTTTGTATGTCCTTATACTAAAATTTAAATTAAGTTGTCAAATATATTGTCAGGTCGTGTTTTTGAGCAGGGCATAGCGGGTCAGCATAGGGCCGAACAATTCAAAAACAATTGTAGTCCCGACTATAAGTGAAAGTATAATAGTTCCCACTGCTTCATCAGGGTATACGGATGCTACTATTATTGCCAGCCCCATATTAACGCCTGCCTGCGGCGCAAGGGCAATACCCAGATTTGCTTTGGTTTTTGCCGGGACACTGACAAAGATGCCCCCCGCATAAACCCCTGCTATTTTTCCTGCCATCCGGGATACAATATAAACCGCTCCTATAAGTCCGAGGGTGGGAAGCATTGTAAGCTCAAATTTGGCGCCTGCAAGAACAAAAAACAGAAGATAAAGCGGAGAATCAACAGATCTTACTGAATTAAAAAACTTAAAACTTTCAGGTGAAATATTGCTGACAGCGGCCGACATTGCAAAAGACGATAAAATAGCCGATAAATTAAGAACGATTGCAAGGCCGGCATTAAAAAAAATAAATCCGAGAGTAAGTATCAGCAGTTCCGATGTGCTTTTGATGGTTTTAGATACAACCGACAATGTCCAGCCCATAAGGATCCCCAGTATTACTGCTCCAATTATTTCTATAGAGCCGGCGCCGAAAGATGCAATGATTCTAACAGGATCACCAGTGTTTCTTACCAGAGCAAGAATTAGGGCAAAAATAATAAGACTCCATAAATCATCCAGGGCCACCGTACCCATAAGCATTTCCGCAAACTTCCCTTTCGCATTAAGCTCACGCACTGTCATTATAACCGATGTCGGGGACGTGGCAGCGGAAATAGAAGCAAGGGATAGGGAAAAAAGTATATCTCCCGTAAATATATAAACACCTATGCTCACCAATACTACAGCGCCCAGACTTTCAAACAGCGACAGGTATAGCAGGTCCTTTCCCATTTTTGAAAAATTGTCTTTAGAAAAATTTTGCCCAAGAATAAAGGCAATTATGCTTAAAACAACCGTTGAAATAATATCCGCCCCTGAAAGAATCTGCTTGTCTATAAGATTAAAACCCGCGGGGCCAAGCGCTATGCCGAGAAGTATGTAGGAAGTTATGGAAGGAACTTTAAACTTTCTTAAAATCCCGCTGACAACAAGAGCGGAAAGAAAAATAAGGCCGACGGAGAAAATCAATTCGTATCTCATTCAACAACGCCTTTCTCCCGGAACATTGAATATATGATATCAAACATGCCTATTATGCCGCTAAACTTCCCGTCTCCGTCAAGCACCATTAACACTTTTGTTCCGTTAGTCTTCATGGAAGCATAGGCTCTGGCTATGGTATCATCCTGTGACACAGTAAAATATTTTGACATCATAATCTCATCCGCTACAACCAGAATACCCATTTCAGGGGTAAGATACTCCATATTTATATCGGGTTCGGGAAGCGTATCCAGAAAAGGTATTGTTTTTAAAATTTCTCCTATCTGAGCTGATTCGGGCTGAAAAACAGAAGTTATTTCGTTCAGCGTTATTACTCCCGCTATATAGCCCTGGGAATCTATAACCGGAAGTATGTGAAATACGTGCTTTTTAAATATTTCTATTATTTTCCGCAGGGGCGTACCGCGTTCTACAGTAATTACGTTATTGGAAAGGCAGTTTTTAACTTTCATCTTTATCCGAACAGTAATCAAGAATTACTTTATTTTTCGCCTCCTGTATGTCCCTGGCTTTCTTCAGGTCTTCTACCGCTTTTATATCAACGCTCAGGCTTCCTATCGGCATTTCACTTTCGCTGCTGCCGTGAGAATCAGTACCTCCCGTTACGGTAAGATCCAGTTCGCGGGCAAACCGCTCGTACTTTTTTGTCTGAGCGGGACTGTGGTGAGGATAGCGGGCCTCTATTCCTGTAAGTCCCATTTTTTTTAGTTTTTTAAGGAAATTTTTATGGCCTCCGCCAAAAACAGGATGCGCAATTACAGATACGCCGCCCACCCGGTGGATCATATTAAGGGCCTCTTCCGGGGTTATTCTCAATTTTCTTACAAAAGCACCGCAGCCAGCGCCCAGGAACCTGTCAAAAGCTTCCGCATGAGTTTTTACGTACCCTGCCTGAACAAGGCATCTTGCAAAATGCATTCTGCTTATTGATCCCATACTAGTCATGGAAAAAAGCATCTGTTCATCAATATCCACTCCTATGTCGCGAAGCTTATTCAAAATGTGATAGGCTCTTCTTTCCCTTGCCTTCTGAAAAACTTCAAGCTTATGCTGGAACCATTTGTTTTCCCAGTTAATGTAATATCCCACAACATGAATTTCTTTTGATTTGTATTCACATGAGAGTTCTACTCCGGGAATGACTTCAATTCCTATTTTTGAAGCGCATTTCAGTGCAGGGATAATCCCATCGGTTATGTCATGGTCGGTTATTGATATGGCGGAGAGACCTTTGCGGGCAGCTTCTTTAACCACCTCTTCCGGAGTATAAGTACCGTCAGAAAAAGTAGTGTGTATATGAAGATCCGCTTTTTTCATTCCTCCTGAGAACTATCTTCTTTTTTCTGCTTGTTTATCATTTTTCGCAGCTCCAGAACGTATCGAGAACTGCCGAAAAGATGGGGGTGAAGCAGCCGACGGTGACGTTTCACTTAAAACAGCTGGAACAATCCATCGGTACGCCGTTGT
>PWMP01000111.1 GCA_003558145.1 Elusimicrobiota bacterium | reverse complement strand
CGCGATGTTTATGATTATAGTGAGCGCCGGAGTTTTTTTTATAGGAGGAGTAAAATTTTCCCATATATTGACAGCTGTTATGGTGCTTGCGCCTCTTATAGTGATTATGCTTTTTGCCCGGCCTTACAGAAGAGAGCGTATTATGACATTTTTGAATCCGAACACAGATATTTACGGGTCTGGATTTCAACTTTTCCATAGTATAACGGCTTTAGGGTCGGGAGGCATCACGGGGCTTGGAATGGGATCCGGACTGCATAAGCTTTTTTATATTCCCGAGGTTCACACGGATTTTGTGTTTGCGGTAATAGGGCAGGAACTTGGTTTTGCCGGCACTGTTACTGTCGTGGCCCTGTTTGCTCTTTTTGCCTGGCGCGGAATGAAAATAGCAGTAACTCAGGAGGAATATCTTGGCCGCGTAATAGCTGCGGGACTGACTTTTCTGATAGTTGCCCAGGCTGGGGTTAATATGGCAGTAGTTACAGGACTGTTCCCGACAAAAGGACTTCCGCTTCCTTTTCTTAGCTTTGGAGGGAGCTCGCTTTTTTTTAATATGTTTTCAGCCGGGGTTATCCTTAATATATCCGCCGGCTGCCGGAAGGATTAAGATAAATGGAACGAAAAGCTAAAATATTCATGGTAACAGGCGGAACCGGGGGACATATATACCCCGGGCTTGCTCTTGCCGAAGAGATAGAAAAAAGACTCAAAAATACAGAAATAACATTTATTACAGACGGCCGGCCTCTTGCGGAAAACGTTATAGGCCGCTCACTTTATGCACACCGTCAAATAAATGCCGCTCCCCTTCCGAGAAAAAAGATATGGCAGATATGCTGTTTTCTGTTAAAATCTCTGATCGGATTTATAGAGTCCGTTATTCTTTTTAAAAAAAGCAGACCACACCTTATTATTGCCTTTGGTTCATATATATCGGTTCCGGTGGTGCTTGCTGCTGTCTTGCTTAGAGTTCCGGTAATTCTGCATGAGCAGAATTACTTTCCCGGAATGGCAAACAGGTTTCTGTCATTCTGGGTAGACAAAATAGCTTTGTCTTTCAGCCATACGGCTGTTTATTTTTCTCCCCGAAAAGTTGTCGTGACAGGGAATCCCGTCCGTGAAGATATTTTTACGGTATCCCGTACGGAAGGGATGGATAAGCTGAAACTGGAAGACGGCCGTATAACTGTACTGGTTTTCGGCGGCAGCCAGGGAGCGGACGATATAAATTATTCTTTTGCGGGGATTATTCCGTACCTTGAAGGCTTAAAAGAAAAAATCCAGGTGGTTCATATATGCGGCCCGAAAAAAAATGCCGGCATTGTTGACCGGTACAGGGAAGCAGGAATAAAAGCGAGAGTTTTTAAATATATGGAAAAAATGGCTTATGCGTATAGTGTCGCGGACATTGCCGTATGCCGTGCCGGAGCAACCACGGTAGCAGAGATAGCGTCCAGGGGTATACCTGCAATTTTTATACCGTATCACTTTGCAACCTCGGGGCACCAGAAACTTAATATTATACCGCTTTGTGAAAAAGGAGGGGCTTTGAGCCTGCAGAACCGGGAGTTAAGCGCGGAGTCCCTGGCCCTGATGCTGATCCCCCTTATCAAGGAAAGTGAAAAATTGCTGCGAATGAAGAAAAATGCCGCAGCCTTTCAGGGCGTGTTCAGGAACGCGGCATCCCGGCTTGCCGATCTTGCGGAGGAATATGTTTGAATCAATAAAAAAAATACATATGGTCGGAATCGGCGGAAGCGGAATGTGCGGCATTGCGGAACTGCTTATTAACCAGGGTTATGAAGTAAGCGGGTCTGACATTAAAGATTCTGCAAATGTTAAATACCTTAAAAAACTCGGAGCTGTAATAGATATCGGACATAGCCCCGAAAATATTAAAGCCCCCCATGTCGTAGTTATTTCCTCGGCGGTCGGCAAAGCAAATAATGAAGTGCAGGCAGCCCGAAAGAAGGATATTCCCGTAATTCCGCGGGCTGAAATGCTTTGCGAACTGATGCGCCTCAAATATGCGGTATGCGTTGCCGGCACCCATGGAAAAACTACGACAACGTCAATGATGGGACTCATACTTTCCGAAGCGGGGCTCGACCCCACTGTTGTTGTGGGAGGGCTTTTTAAAAACATTGAGAGCAACGCAAAACCGGGGGAGGGTTCATTTATGGTTGCCGAAGCGGATGAAAGCGACGGTTCGTTTCTTAAACTGACACCTGCGATAGCCATTGTAACCAACATAGATGATGACCATATGGATTACTACGGAAATATGGAAAAACTCAAAAAAACCTTTAGTTCTTTTCTCAACAAAGTTCCTTTTTACGGATTTTGTGTAGTATGCGGAGATGATAAAAATATAAAAGAAATATTAAATAAAATCACAAGACCATGCTTAACTTACGGTATGGACGCGTCAAATACGTACAGCGCGGATGAAGTATCTCTTTCCGATGAAGAAACATCTTATACTTTTTTGAAAAAAGGTGTTTCCCGGGGGCGTATAAGCATACAGGCAACCGGTATGCATAATGTTTTAAATTCTATGGCCGCAGTATCCGCCGCCCTGGAAATGGATATAGATTTTGAAACTATAAAGAAAGCCCTGAAGGGATACAGGGGGGTCGGTCGCCGCCTTGAAAAGAAGGGAGAGAGGGCAGGAGTACTATTTTATGATGATTACGCACATCATCCTTCCGAAATAAAAATGGGGCTGGGCAGCCTCAGAAAGATATATCCGGAGAAACGCATAATAGCAGTATTCCAGCCTCACCGCTACAGCAGGACAAGGGAGCTTGCTTCTTCTTTTCCCGGCGCCTTTAGAGATGCGGACGAGGTTTTAATAACAGAGATTTACGGTGCGGGAGAAAAAGAAGTTAAAGGGATAGATTCCTCCCTGATTACCGGTGAATTTCCTGCGGAAGCTAAAGTCAAATACATAAAAGATATGAAAGATCTTAAAAAATACCTGGAGGCGAACCTGAAAAAAAGCGATTTGTGTATAACTCTGGGGGCCGGCAATATAGATAAGGTTTCGGAAGATCTTTTCAGGAGTCCTTCCGGATGAAGGTATACCGGCAGGCTGATTTAAAGAAATATTCCGGTTTTAATACGGGGGGCTTTGCAGAAAGACTTTATAAAATAAATACAAAGGCTGAACTGAAAAAGGTTTTCGAAAAGATAGCCGGACAAGATTTTCACATACTGGGCCAGGGATTTAATACATTAATAAAAGAGGTCACCATAACTACGCCGGTACTGGTGCTTGAGGGTAATTTTAAAACAATAGAATTAAACGGTTGCTGTATCACCGCAGGCGCCGGCGCTTCTCTTTCTAGAATATTGCGCGCGGCTGCCGGCAACTCCATGACCGGCCTCGAATGTCTTGCCGGAGTTCCCGGAACAGCAGGAGGAGCCGTTATGACAAATTGCGGCGCTTTCGGAAAATCTTTTGCCGAATTTCTGAAAAACATAGAAGTATTTAATACATCCTCAAAGAGTTTTGAAAATATTGCTCCCGCCTCATGCAGTTTTGGCTATCGGAGATGCGGTTTAGACAGGAAAAATATAATAACTGAAATAAAATTAGGTTTGAAAAGAGCCGATAAAAGTGATATAATCCACAATATAAAAAAATGCGCCGAAAAAAAGTCCCGAACCCAGCCGGTTGATAAGAAAAGTTGCGGCTGTATTTTTAAAAATCCGCCGGCAGGCCCGACAGCCGGAAAAATTATAGAAGATGCCGGACTTAAAGGGTCGAAAATAGGGGGGGCGGTGGTTTCAGAAAAACATGCTAACTACATAATTAATGACGGCGCTGCCACCTCAGGCGACATACTTGAGCTGATTAAGGAGATAAAAAAACAGGTTAAATCAAAGTTCTCTGTTAATCTGCAGACGGAAATAGATTTTCTGGGTTTCTCTCCGGAGGAATTAAATGACTGAATTCAAAAACGTTGCTATTCTTACCGGCGGAAATTCACCGGAAAGCGAAATTTCATTAAAAACAGCCCGAAGCGTTGAAAGATCTTTGAAAAGAATGGGTATAAAGTATAAGACCATTCCAGCCGAAGGCGATTTCATCAGCCGCCTTCGGGAGGGATTTGATGTTGTTTTTATAGCCATGCACGGCGGTATAGGCGAGAACGGTTCCATCCAGGGAATGCTTGATGCTCTCGGGCTTGAATATACAGGCAGCGGAGTCTTGAGCAGCGCTCTTTGCATGAACAAGCCTGTAAGCAAAAAGCTTTTCAGTTTCTGCGGCATCAAGACTCCCCGGTGGCCTGGGCGGCACGATAAATGAGGGCTTATATCGTTGAAGTGCAGAGGTCGTCTCCTTGTATCCGGCCTCTTCCATCTGAAATAAGCCATAGGCGTGTTTTGTAAACTGGCCACCGGGTGT
>PWMP01000221.1 GCA_003558145.1 Elusimicrobiota bacterium | reverse complement strand
ATAAAAAAAGGGTAATCATTACTACTACTACAAAAGTTGAAGAAATTGATTTTAATCTCATACGCATACACAGAGAACTTAGCTCTGAGACCGTAAAAAAAATAGAATCACTTATGGACAAAAGCCCTGTGTTCTGCGCAAAGAGGCGGGTCAGGGGTATGAAAATAAAAGGTATACACCCCCGCCTGGTTTCACAGATAAACAGGGAAATAAATTTTGATTACATGCTTATTGAATCCGACGGGGCAGCTAAAAAATCACTTAAAGCCCACAGCAGCTATGAACCCTGCGTTCCATTGTGCACCACACTTTTTGTACCGATAATAGGTTTTGATATAATCGGAAAGAAAATAAATATTACTAATGTTCACCGCCCCAGGATGGTTTGCAGGGTGTTGCAGAAAAAGCTTGATTCAGTAATAGAGCCTGCGGACCTGGTAAATATTATAAAAAACCCCGGCGGGCTTCTTAAAGGCAGGCCTCCGGCAACACGAACCACCGTTATATTAAATAAGGTAGATGAAGACTCCATGGACATCGCTACAGATATTGCAAGGAATATAATAAAAAGCGTTCCGGATGTGGGATCCGTACTCTGCGGAGAGCTTCACTCCCCTCATCAGCTATCTTTATTCGTCTAAGAAATCAGTCCTTATTTTCAGAGCCCAGGACGTTTACTATTTTATGCTTGTAGAGTTCTTTAAGCGCTTCGCGTGCGGGACCCAGATATTTCCTGGGATCAAAAACCGAGGGCTGTTCGGCCAGGGTTTCTCTTATGGCCGCTGTCATTGCAAGACGCCCGTCTGAGTCAATATTTATCTTACATACAGCCGAGGATGCAGCTTTTCTGAGCTGTTCTTCGGGAATTCCGACAGCGTCTTTTATATCTCCGCCATACTTATTTATCATATTGACAAGATCCATGGGAACGCTTGAAGACCCGTGAAGAACTATGGGAAAACCGGGAAGAATATTCTCTATTTCTTCCAGTATATCAAACTTTAGCGGAGGCGGTATAAAAACTCCGTCTTCATTTTTTGTACACTGTTCGGGTTTAAACTTATTTGCCCCGTGCGATGTTCCTATTGAAATAGCAAGGGAGTCTACTCCTGTTTTGCCTACAAAATCTTCTACTTCCTCAGGCTTGGTATAGGTTGATTCTTCAGCAACAACATCATCTTCTATGCCTGCAAGAACTCCAAGTTCTCCTTCTACAGTCACATCATACTTGTGAGCGTACTCAACCACTTTTGCGGTAAGCTCGACATTTTTATCATAAGGATGGTGCGAGCCGTCAATCATAACGGATGAAAAACCGGTTTCTATACAGCTTTTGCAGAGTTCGAAGGTGTCTCCGTGATCAAGATGAAGAGCTATGGGAATTTCCCTGCCGAGCTCTTTGGCGTATTCGACCGCCCCTTCAGCCATATACCGAAGAAGAGTCTGGTTTGCATATTTTCTGGCTCCCGATGAAACCTGAAGAATGAGCGGGGACTTTGTTTCGCAGCAGGCAAGAATTATTGCCTGGAGCTGCTCCATGTTGTTAAAATTGTACGCGGGAACAGCATAACCTCCATCCATTGCTTTTTTGAACATATAAATAGTATTTACAAGGCCTATTTCCTTATAGTTTACAGCCATTTTTTCTTTCCTCCTTTTAATATTCTACCGTTTCTTAAAACTTATTTTCTTAGAAAATTTACGGGAATTTTAACAAATTGAATTACTCAAGTCAACAGGTCAGGTGAAGCCCGCACGCCGTGTTTTTTTTATCCGAAGAGGCATTAAATTCCTTTACGGCTTCAGATGTCTTCACTGTTTTCAGCCGTACGCCTTTTTGGGAACACAATGCCTTTACTTCATTTGAAACTTCCATAACTCCGGAGTTTCCCGTTCCAATTATAAGAAGTTCCGGACTGTACTCCCATATTGCTTCAAGGTCCGGCGGCTGAAGAAAATGTCCCTGTTTTCTCCACCAGCTGTGAACTGTACTGCCTGTTATTAAAATATCATTTCTGTAGATTTTTCCGTTTATATCTATTTCCCCGAATTTATAGGAATTTATCCGCATTCCGACATCTCCTCGGCTGCTTTTTCAAAAAGATACTCAATATCCCCGCTATTATATATAAAAAACGGATATTCTCTTGAAGTAATCTGCATAATTTCTTTTAATCTTCTTACTTCGCTTTTCTGCTTTTCAATTAAAGGTTCGATACTTTTTCTTATAAGGTCTTTTTTCTTTTTTATTTCCCTGTGCTTTTTTTTCGCTTCAGTGCCTGCCAAAGATTCCGAAGCACCTTTTTTTACGGCTCCGGAAGGGATTTTATTTTCTGTAAATTTCTGGGGGTTGTACTGCATATCTCTCAGTTTTAATTCCTCTCTCTTCGTTTGGTCTTTAAGCCCTTCCGGATCGCGGGCTCCGTGGTAAAGAGTAAAAGACGCGGTTACTGCGGCAGGAGGAGAAATCCCGAAAAACTCTTTAATAATATAATCCGACGCCGGGCTGTACAGGCTTTCTCCCACCCCCTGAATGTAAAGGTCAAAAACATAAAGCCTTAAGAATAAATTAAGAACCAGCGCCTTAGGGTGGGGGCAAGGTATGCCTTCTATGTCAGTAAAGGGAAGCTCTTTTTTAAGTTCCCTTATCCCGGTCTGGTATGCTAAAGTATCCAGAGATTTATTGTAAATTTTTATAAATTTCTTTTTGTCCCGGCCTATAACCCGTAAAAAACTGCGGTACATCCCGGTGTTAAGAAGAAAACTCAAATAAACATGCTTAAGCTTATACCCAAAATTTTTTAAATAGAACTCTTTAGCCGTAACATTTAAAACGGCAGCATTATCTGACCTTCGGGCTGAATAAAGCACATTTTTAAAGAACTGCCGGGTTTCATTAGTGGGAGACATACACATAAAATTTTCTATCTTTTTTTCGGAAGGAGGCGGCACAAAAGCATAGCAGCTGTTTTTGGCGGATGCGTAGTATTCGAGTTTCAATCTTTCTCTTTCCGCCGGAATTTCAATATACCGGCCGGGAACAGGCGATGTGTCGCAGCTTACATGAACCTTCCTTCCAAAAGGGCAGGCGTTGACCAGTGCTTCCCTGAACAAGACACCCGGATGATACAGGCTGCTTTGATGGGCGCACCCTACGGCCCAGGGACGAAAAAAACCCGAGGAAGCCCTGTTTCTTTCAATAATACTGCCCCATTCGCCGGGCCGGGGTTCTATAAGAAAACCTTTGTGGGAGCGGGGAACCTTATGCACCGTTTAAGAAGTCCGCGCGCACGCCCTGATACGCCTTGAACCCCTCTGCATATGGAGTTCCGCATATATATCCGAAAAACCTGTCTCTAGCCCTTATAAAATCAGGGATCTCTGTATTGTCTTTGTTATCCGAAAACTGGCTCCGGTAACACTCAACAGACTGCATTTTCAAGGATTGCTCCTCCCGGCTGAGCGGTACATACACATCAGGGTAAAGGGGTTTTTTCAAATGTACGCTGAAATAACTGTATACTGCTTCGGTACGGAAAGGCTCACCTGCTATGGGATACCTGCAAAGCCGCGCGGCAAATACGGCATCCAGGCAAAGCCGGGCGCCTTCCCTGTGATCAGGATGTGTATCTTTTTCAAAAGGAATGAAAACAGCAGCCGGACGCTCACGCCGTATTATGGCTGCAAGCGCATCTCTTTTTGTAATGTCAAATACAATTTGCCTGTTTTTCCACCCAAGCACTTCCCTTTCAAAATCAAGAACCCGCGCTGCATCACAGCTTTCTTTAAGCCGTTTTTCGGTGGTTCCGCAGGGTGTCGGTTCGCCGTCCGTAAGGTTTACTACTTTTATCTTATGTCCGGATCCGGAAAGTTTGCCTATAGTCCCCCCCATTCCTAATTCCGCATCGTCCGGATGACAGGAAAAGACAAGAAAGTTATTTTTTCTTTTTTTCATTTCCAATTACTCTCATGTAATAATTCAATCTTTCTTCGGGGTTATTAAGTTCCTCCGGGAAACTTTCCCTTGTATGATATATTAGTGCTACCGGTATTTCGCAAACAGTCAGGCCTGTGCGCGCGGCCTGAATCCAAAGCTGAAGAGGCATACCGTAACCGTCCTCGGTAATATTGAGCTTTTCAAGAGCTTTCTCCCGGTAGCATTTAAAACCGCAGAATGCGTCCGTAATATTATACCCTGTTATTTTATTTATTTTTCTGGTTATTTCCCTGTTTATCCTGTACCGTTCTGCAGGGACAAAAGTCTTGCGGGGGGAGCTTTGGCTATATCTTGACCCGGAAACTATATCACTGTTTGCAGATTCTTTAAAAAATTTCTCTACCATTTCCGGTTCGTGCTGTTCATCACAATCCATTGTAACTATTTTTTCATAGCCCTCATCAAGAGCGTATTTAAAACCTTCTGCAAGAGTTTTTCCGTACCCCCTGTTATACGAATGAGATATTACTTCATCCACGCCGGCTTTTTCGGCTTTATATACGGTATCATCAGTAGATCCATCATCTATAAGCAGTATCTCGGCATCCGAAAGCGCCTTCAGTCTTTTTATTATCGAGTCTATGAATCTTCCTTCGTTAAGAGCCGGCAGAACAATAAGTTTTTTCCTTTTTTCTGTCATTTTTTGAGTAGTTATTCCCTGCAGCCTAATATTTTATTCTAAGCTTAGTCCAGAGCGATTCCAGGGATTGGGGCATAACCTTGTCTCCGGCTATAACCGGCATAAAATTAGTATCTCCGCTCCAACGCGGAACTATGTGCATATGAACATGTTCTTCTATACCGGCTCCCGCGGCGCGGCCAAGATTTATTCCCAGGTTAAAACCGTGAGGCGACAGGGCTTTTTTCATTTTCTTTAAAAGCTTTCTTACTATCCTGTTCATCTCATCCAGTTCCTGCCCGGTAAGCGATTCAAAATCACCGGTATGACGGTAAGGCGCCACCATGGCATGACCGCAATTGTAGGGATAAATATTCAGTATGGCAAACGATTGCTTGCCTCTGTAGAGTATTTTAGTTTTTTTGTCTGTTTTTTCCCTGGGGGCTTCACAGAAGACACATTCGCAGGGCTTATCCGGCCTGGTAACGTAATCGGAACGCCAGGGTGCCCAAAGATGATTTTTTTTATCCATTTTATCTAAGGCTCTTCAATATGAAAATCCATCCGGCAATTATTAAAAAAGGAGAAAAAACACCCGGAATGTTAGAGGCCATTCTATCTGCCAAAGGAAGAAGAAAAAGACCCATAAAATAAAATATCAGTCCGTATATAAGAGATTTACGGGAAACGTTTTTCACAGCAGTTTTAAAAATCCCCTTTTGCCTATCTTTAAAACTCCTGTACAGCTGGGTTCAACCCTGCAATTTATGTCGGTTATTTTTTTTCCGTCAAGTTCCACACCACCCTGTTCTATCAACCTCTTGGCGGCTTTTTTTGATGACGAAAGCCCGGTTTTGCTTATTATATCAACTATTTTTTCTTCACTTCTAAGACGGTATTGTTCCATATCATCGGGAGTTTTACCTTCCGAAAAAACCCTGCTGAATCTTTTTTGGGATTTTAAGGCGGCTTCGCAACCGTGATATTTCTCAACAATCCGCCGGGCCAGCTCTTTTTTAGCCTTCATCGGATGCATTTTTTTTACGTTGTCTATCTCTTCCAGGGTAAGCAGCTTATAATATTTAAGCATCATTTCATCGGAAATTGACATAATTTTACCGAATATGTCTGATGGTTTTTCGTTAATTCCTATATGGTTTCCGTACGACTTGGACATCTTTCTGACACCATCGGTCCCTTCGAGAAGCGGCATTGTTAATATGGACTGCTGGGATTTTCCCATATTTTTCTGTATTTCCCTTCCCACAAGAAGGTTAAATTTCTGGTCCGTACCGCCTATCTCAAGATCCGCTTCCACTTCATAAGAATCGTATCCCTGAAGAAGCGGGTATATAAACTCCATTATGGAAATTGCGTTTCCGTTTTTGTATCTTTCGGAAAAATCGTTTCTTTCCAGCATCTGGGCTACCGTATAAAGGGAAGCCAGTTTTATAACTCCTTCTGTCCCGAGTTTTTTCAGCCAGGCGGAATTATGCACAATTTTGAGGTTTTCGTGGGACAGTATTTTAAATATCTGGTTTTTAAAACTTTTAACGTTATCTTTTATTTCTTTTTCCGATAGGACAGGCCGCTGAACAGTTCTTCCCGAGGGGTCTCCAATCATTGCAGTAAAATCACCTATAATAAGGATTATCTCGTGGCCGTATTTCTGGAATGTGCTGAGTTTTTCCATTACGACTGTATGGCCCAGGTGAAGTTCGGGCGCAGTGGGGTCGACTCCAAATTTTACTTTAAGTTTTTTTTCTGAGAGTATATTTTTTTTTAAGGAATCCAGGGGGATTATCTCTTCGCTTCCCCTTTCTATTTCCCTGAACTGTTTTTCAGCGTCTTTTTTATTCATAAATTTAAGTTTAATAAAATATGTTCCTATTATCAAGATTTAAAGGACAGGGCCTTTAATCTTTAATTATACTATTTTTTTTATTATACTTATATCCGACTGTATCCGACTGTAAATTTTTCACAGAGAAAAACAATGAATAAAAAGAAAAAAAGAATACTTATAATATCTACGGCCTCTCTTCTGTTAATAGTGTGGAGCTGGCACACGCTCAAGGTGATGACGTATGAGCTTCCCTCCACGTCATCACTGGTGCAGTACAGGCCGGAGCTTGTAACCGAGGTCTACGACCACAGAGGCGAACTTATTAACGAACTTTTTATAGAAAGGCGCACTCTTGTTCCCCTTAATGAAATGCCTTCAGATTTAAAGAACGCCATACTTGCCATGGAAGATACTAACTTTTTTAACCACTGGGGTCTTGACCTTACCGCAATCGTCAGAGCCTCTCTAAAAAACCTTACGGAAAGAAGGGTTGTCCAGGGGGGGAGTACCATAACCCAGCAGCTTGCCAAGGTTATGTTTCTTACCCCCGAACGCAGACTGAGGAGAAAAATGCAGGAACTGCTGCTGGCCCTCCAGATAGAAAGACAGTTTTCAAAAGAGGAAATACTTCAATTTTATCTCAATCATATATATTTCGGTCAGGGAGCTTACGGGGTTGAAACCGCAGCGCGAATTTATTTTGACAAAAATGTAAAAGATCTTACTCTCTCCGAATCCGCAATGCTTGCCGGCCTGCCGAGAGCCCCTAATGCCTATTCACCCGGCAGAAACCTCTATAGCGCCTACCGCCGGCGGGCTGTTGTTCTTCAGCGAATGGAGGATGTCGGACTTATAAGCGAAGAAGAAAAAATTGAAGCTAACGCCCAGCCTATGCCGGGACGAACTTACAGAGAAAAAAGAAAAGCCGGGGATGATTTTGTAGAATATATCAGGAGAAAGTTAATGCCGGTTTTCGGAGTAAACAAGCTTTACAGGTGAGGCCTTAGAATATACACTACACTGGACCTGAAAATGCAGGAGGCAGCCGAAGAGGCCGTTACTACGGCAGTTGAACGGCAGGATGAGATTTTCACCGAAAAGCTGATTAAAGACATAATGGAAGAAAAGGGGTTCAGGAGTATTGAAGAAGTTAAGTCTTCTACTTCAGCAATGAAATTGGTTGAAGAAAGATTTAGACCTTCCCAGGCAGCTCTCGTTGCCATAGACCCGCGCAACGGCCAGATAAGGGCAATGGTGGGGGGGCGGGATTTTGCCCTGAGCGAATTTAACAGGGTAACTCAGGCCAGGAGGCAACCCGGCAGCGCTTTTAAACCTTTTATTTATACTGCTGCAATTGACCAGGGATTTACGCCGGCTGATATACTGTACGACGAGCCGCGGGTATATTTCAATGACGGCAGGGACTGGGTTCTTCTTGAAAACGCCACAACAACTGCTCAACTGGGGATTGATATGGAAAAACTCAGACAGGAAGAAGACGACGAAGAAGAAACTGTGGGAATGAGGCTTCGGGACAGGATATGGGCCCCCGCTAACTATTACCGCGAGTTTGACGGACAAACCACTTTCAGAGACGCCCTGGTAAGGTCTCTAAACTGCGCTACTATAGATCTCATTGATAACATAAGGCCCATAACGGCCTATTATTACGCCAGGCAGATGGGAATACGAAGCAATCTTCCGGTTTCTCTCTCCCTGGCACTTGGCACCGGAGAAGTTACTCCTCTTGAGTTGACCGCAGCCTACGGAGTCTTTGCAAATGAGGGAATACGCACCAGGTCATATTCCATAATACGGGTTGAGGATTACTCAGGCAACACCCTCATAGCAAATTATCCTCAGGAAGAGCAGGTGATTTCACCCCAGACAAACTATATAATGGTAAACCTGATGGAACAGATATGCGAGTACGGTACCGGTATCGCTACACGCTGGCTGCGCAGGCCTAAAGCCGGAAAGACAGGAACAACTGACAATTTTACTGATGCCTGGTTTGTGGGATTTACACCAAATCTTGTGTCCGGCGTTTGGGTTGGATATGACGATAACACCCCACTGGGAGAAAGAAGGGCCGGCGGCGTAGTAGCGGCTCCTATATGGGCAGAATTTATGGATAAAGCGCTTGCGCATACCCCCGTTCTTGACTTTCCAGTACCCGACGGCATAACTTTTATATACTTCAACCCCGTAACCGGACGGCTTGCGACAGAAGGAGAAGAAGGCGCGGTTCTGCAGCCTTTTATAAGAGGGACTCAACCAAGGACTTATTTTTAAATGAAAAAAGACGGCATTAATCTTACGGAAACAGTAGAGACCATTTCCGGCTTTATTGCAGCAGCGGCTAAAACAGCGCCAAAGGCAAAAGGAGTAGACAATCTTGTTATGAAAATATTTACTGCCGGAGAGATTTCCGCCTTAGCAGACAAAATGGAAGAGACGGGTAAAGACACTCCCAGGCCCCAGACATTTATGCGCGACGCTGATTCCATAAGAAAGTCTTCTGCAGTTCTTGTCATAGGAACTTTATCAAAAGCTCTTGGACTGGACTGCTCTTTTTGCAGCAGGGTTTCCTGTGCCAAAGCCGAAAAAGATTCTGTGCCCTGCGCTTACAATTTTACAGATTTGGGAATAGCTATCGGGTCAGCAGTTAGCAAAGCTGCCGATTTCCGAATGGACAACAGGATTATGTACACTGTGGGTTATACCGTTAAAAAACATAAAATGATGGGCAAAAACGTACAAATGGCTCTTGGTGTACCGTTTTCGGCAAGCGGGAAAAACCCTTTTTTTGACAGATGAAATCTGCTTTACCGGGTGAAATTTTCGCCCGACTGCATAAAATCTATCCCAACGCAAAAGTAGCTCTAAATTTTGCAAATCCCTGGCAGATGCTTGCGGCTACTATCTTGTCGGCTCAGTGTACCGATAAAAGAGTTAATATTATAACCGAAAAACTTTTTTCCGACTACCCGAAATCAAAAGATTATATTTCCATGGACCGGCAGCTCCTCATAAAATATATCCGTTCGGCAGGATTTTACAACAATAAAGCGAATAATATTTTAAAAGCCGCGAAGGCAATAAACGAAAAATATGGAGGGAAAGTCCCTTCTTCAATGAAAGAACTGGTTACGCTGCCGGGAGTTGCAAGGAAAACCGCAAACGTTGTCCTTGCTAACGCTTTTTCAAAAACAGAAGGAATAGCCGTAGACACACACGTAAAGAGGCTTTCCTTCAGGCTTGGGCTCACCTCAAGGACAGATCCTGATAAGATAGAAAAAGACTTGATGGATAGTTTCCCGCGTTTACAATGGACAAAACTTACCTACCTCTTGATAGAACACGGTAGAAATGTATGCAAAGCTCCCAGGCCGCTCTGTGACAACTGCGACCTGAAAGATATATGCCCTAAAAAGGGGGTTTAGTTCTTCTTTTTCTCGATAACAAACTGGGCTGCCGCCAGTCTTGCTATCGGAACTCTGAAAGGTGAACAGGAAACATAATCCAAACCCGTAGCGGCGCAGAATTTTACTGAGGACGGCTCACCGCCGTGCTCGCCGCAGATCCCGAGCTTAATATTTTTCTTTGTCTTTCTTCCAAGCTTGCAGGACATCTCAACGAGACGGCCGATACCTTCGGTGTCAAGAACCATAAACGGGTCCTTTTCATATATTCCCATCTCAACATAATCACCAAGAAATTTGCCTGCATCGTCACGTGAGAAACCGCATCCCATCTGGGTCAGGTCGTTTGTCCCGAAAGAAAAGAAGTCTGCATATTCGGCAACCTGGTCTGAGGTTACAGCGGCTCTGGGTATTTCTATCATTGTTCCTATCAGATAAGGTATGGATCCCTTCTTGAGCTTTCTTCTTTTAAAGACATCTTCGATAACCTCTTCTGCCTGCTGACGTGCTATGCGAAGCTCTTCTACGTGTCCTATAAGAGGTATCATTATCTCGGGTTTTACCGATATACCCTTTTTCTTAACATTAGCAGCCGCTTCCATTATGGCTCTTACCTGCATTGCTGATATTTCAGGATAAGTAAGGCCCAGGCGGCAACCGCGGTGGCCAAGCATAGGATTAAACTCGTGGAGCTGCTCTACTTTTGCCTTTATTACCGATTCCTTTACTCCCATTATAGATGCCATTTCTTTCTGTCCTTTGGAATCCTGGGGAAGGAACTCGTGAAGCGGCGGATCCAGCAGCCTGATAGTGCAGGGCCGGCCCTTAAGCGCTTTGAATATACCTTCAAAATCCTTTCTCTGAAGAGGAAGAAGTTCTTTAAGGGCTTCATTGTACTGCTTCAGGGGCTGCTGAAGCTGTTTTTCAAGTTTAGCTTTTTCCTTTTCATCCACGGTGTTTTCTATCTGATTCTTCAGGTTTTTAACTGTGTCCGCCACCAGGATAAGTTTTCTGAAACTAATTATCCTGTCACCCTCAAAAAACATGTGCTCGGTTCTGCAAAGGCCTATCCCTTCCGCACCGTACTCAACAGCAACAGCCGTGTCTTTCGGGGTGTCGGCATTTGTTCTCACTCCCAGTTTGCGATATTTATCAGCCACTTTCATTAGTTTTCCAAAGTTGCCGTGAAGTTTGGGCTCAACAGTATCTATTTTACCAAGGTAGAGTTTGCCGCTCGATCCGTTAAGGCTTATCCAGTCTCCCTGTTTTACCGTACTGCCGGAGGCCTTGAACTGCTTTTTCTTATAATCTATTACAACCCCGTCAGCACCGGCAATGCAGCATGTTCCCATTCCTCTTGCAACAACGGCAGCGTGCGATGTCATTCCGCCGCGGGAAGTAAGTATGCCCCTGGCGACATGCATTCCGCCTATGTCTTCAGGACTTGTTTCTATACGGCAAAGTATGACGGTCTTTCCTTCTGCTGCCCACTTTTCTGCGGTATCGGCATCAAAAACGACCTGTCCTGTAGCGGCCCCGGGCGAAGCGGGCAGGCCCTTAGCTATTACTTTTGCCTTTTTCTCGCTTGCAGGGTCAAACATCGGATGGAGAAGCTGATCAAGCTCTTCGGGTTTCACTCTCATAACTGCAGTTTTCTCGTTAATAAGTTTTTCCTTAAGCATATCAATTGCCATTTTGACGGCCGCGTGAGCGGTCCGTTTCCCGTTACGGGTCTGGAGTATATAGAGCTTTTTCTCTTCTATGGTAAACTCAAGGTCCTGTATTTCCCTGTAATGTTTTTCAAGCTTTTCTCTTATCTTTATCAGTTCCTTGTAGGCGGCGGGCATTTCTTTGGAAAGGTCGCTTATCGGCTCAGGGGTTCTTATGCCGGCTACCACGTCTTCCCCCTGGGCATTCATCAGAAATTCGCCGTAGAACTTATTTTCTCCGGTTGAGGGATTTCGCGTAAAGCATACCCCTGTACCGGAAGTCGGGCCCATATTTCCAAATACCATAGTCTGAACGTTAACGGCTGTACCGATAAGCCCTTTTATTTCGTTTATCTTGCGGTATTTTACCGCCCTGGGATTGTTCCACGAGTTGAATACCGCGTCTACGGACTTAGTAAGCTGGCTTTTGGCATCGGAGGGAAAATCCTGCTTTGTATGTTTTTTGTAAAGCGCCTTGTACTGCTTTACTACTTCTTTAAGGTCATCAGCCGTAAGCTGCGTATCCAGTTTTACTCCGGCCTTTTTCTTAACCTTTTCAAGAATGTTTTCAAAATCATGATGGGGAACGTCCATAACGACATCTCCAAACATCTGGATGAATCTTCTGTATGCGTCCCATCCCAAACGGGGATTATCAGTTTTCTCTATAAGAGACTGAAGGGTTTTTTCGTTAAGACCCAGATTAAGCACCGTATCCTTCATTCCCGGCATTGAAACAGCGGCGCCGGACCGTACGGAAACAAGAAGGGGGTTGTCACCGTATCCAAAGGTTTTTCCGGTGGCTTTTTCAAGTTTTTTTATAGAATCGGAAACCTGTTTATCAAGCCCTTGGGGCCATTTTCTCCCGGCGTCATAAAATTTGGCACAAGCCTCGGTGGATATGGTAAATCCCGGCGGAACCGGAATCCCTATGCTTGTCATCTCGGCCAGATTTGCTCCCTTGCCGCCAAGAAGCTCTTTCATTTTTGCCGAACCGTCGGTCTGACCTTTCGCGAAAAAATAAACATATTTTTTACCGCTCATTTTAATTTTTCTCCTTTGATTCAATTTTATATTTTTTTCCTTATTTAAGCTTTAACTGGTGATAATTTAACAATTTTAAAATTTATGTCAAATTTATTTTTGAAATTTTTCTACTGCGCGCATGAACTCCCCGGCACTAACATTTTCAATGCAAAGCTTCTTTTTTTGGGACTTCCTGCCGGATTTTATTTTCACGCAGCAGCGCCGTATATCAAGGATACGCGCAACAAATTTTATTAGTTCCCTGTTGGCTTTGCCTTTTTCCGGTACGGATTTAAGAAAGGCCTTTACAGTGCCGTCTTTAAGAATCTTAATATCCTGCCTGGACGAAGCCGGCCGGACACTTAAGACAACTTCAAGCATCCGTGTTTTTCAGCTCAAGTTGTGATATATCTCCGGCCGGAGAAAAAAGTTCCAAAATATTTTTTAAAAGCGCAAGGCGATTTTTCTTTACAGATTCATCAGGATCCATAACAAGAACATTGTCAAAGAAACCATCTATAGGCTTTTTCAGTGAAATAAGAATTTTCAACACTTCTTCAAAATCATTTTCGTATATTCTTTTTTTAACCTTTCTTTCAGAATCTCTTAAGAGACGGCTGATTTCTTTTTCATACTTGTGACGCAGTTTTCTTCCGTCGTACTTATCCGGAATATTTATTTTCTTTTCTTCTGCCTGTCTGATAATATTGTTTATTCTTTTAAAAGCGGCCACCAGGGAGTCAAAACCTCTGCCCTGCCGTATTGTTTCTATGGCAGAAGCTTTTTTGAAGGCCGCTGCCGGATTAAGTTTTCCGGATGACAAGACGCACCTGGAGGTATCATAAGGAAATTTTTCTTCAAGCATCTGGTAAAGTATGGAAATAATAAATTCTCTTGTTTCACCGGAAGCTTTCGGTTCCAAAACTCTCCGGCCGGTATTATAGCGGTTTATTGAATGCTGTAAAACCTGGTCTATATCAATAAACCATTCCTTCTCAACCGTTATTCTCAGCATACCGCGACAGCACCTGCGCAAAGCAAAGGGATCCTGGGAACCACTGGCTTTTGCCCCCTTTCCTATGTTGCCGGCAATAGTATCTATACGGTCGGCAATACCTACTGCAGCAGCTTCGTCAAGAGGCGGAATTTCATCTTTAAAATCAACTGGAAAAGAATGCTGCCGTATAATCTCGCACACTTTTTTATTCTCTCCGTCCATTCCCGCATAAACAGCACCTGCGGCAGTCTCCAGCTCGGGAAATTCTCCCACAATATGAGTACCCAGGTCTGCCTTGCATAAGAGCGCCGCACGGCTTGTGTTTTTTCTTTTCTGGGGCGGAAACCCCAGAGTCTTCGTTATTTTATCCGAAAGCCATATTGTCCTTTTAACCTTGTCGTAAAGAGTCCCCAATCCACGGCTGAAATCTATTCCTTTAAGTTTTTCAAGGTGCTCTTCAAGGGTCTTTTCCCTGTCTTTTTTTAAGAAAAATTCAGCGTCTTCAAGCCGGGCTATAAGAACTTTTTCGTAGCCCTTTCTTATATCGTCCAGGTATTCTGATATGCCGTCCCTTGCAGCAACAAAATAATTAAGCAGCTTTCCTTTTGAATCCTGAACGGGAAAATATTTCTGATGATATACCAGGCAAGCCTCGGTTATTATACGGGGAAGTTTCAGATATTTTTCGGGGAATTTTCCTTTTACTCCCGTAGGATACTCCAATGAGTTATTCACTTCTTCCAAAAGTTTTTCATTTTTAACAATGTAGCCCATCGTATGTTTAAGAGGCCGGTCAAGAGAAGCCAGTAGCAGGCGGCGCCGTTTTTCATGGTCTGCTATAACATAATTTCTTTCAAGGCAGGCATCGTACTTTTCTACCCCGCTTACCGAAACTTTTATGTCGGCAAACATATAATGCCCCCTGGTATAAGCGGAAGATTTAATATTTCCGAACTGAAAAATTACGGCCCTCTTTCCCATTTTCACAGTAATCCATCTGATAGGCCTGGGGAAGCTTAACTTTCCGCCGGGCCACCTCATCCTCTCACCCAAACTTAAATCTGAAAGAAATTTTTCAATTATGCCGGGTATCAGTTCCCTGACGGGCAAGCCGGGCTTTTCACAGGTGTAAAAAAGGTACACCCCGCGCCCGGTATCCTCAATGCTTAATTTTTTAAAAGGAACTCCCATTTTCTTAGCGAATCCCAGGGCGGCTTTTGCCGGCTTACCGTCTTTCAAGGCTACCGCAGCCGGCGGCCCCTTTATTTTTTCCGTTTTGCCTTTCTGGGAGGATGAAAGAGAAAGCGTTTTCACCGTTATGCGCCGCGGAGTTGTCGTAATATTTATTTTTCCAAAATCTATTCTTTTTTCCCTGAGTATGTTTTGCAGGACTGCTTTGCCCGTTTGCTGAACAGCAGCCTGGGAAACAGGCGGAAGGTCTTCGCACCCTATTTCAATTAAAAGAGGATATTTTGCTGCGGTGTCAGCCATTGTCAGCTCCGGAATTAAATTTTTCCGCCACCGCCGACGCCATTTTTCTAACTTTTTCTATATACCTGTTTCTCTCTGTAACACTGATCGCGCCGCGGGCATCAAGAACATTAAAACTATGGGAGGATTTCAGAACAAAATCATAAGCTACCCGCACCAGCCCCTTTTCAAGCAGGTCAAAGCAGGATTTTTCACTGCTGCTGAAAAAATCCTTCAGAGATTCAATGTCCGCTTCTTCAAAATTATAGCGGGAAAACTGTTTCTCGTCTTCAAGGTGAATGTCACCATAAGTAAAATCTTCATTCCATTTTATATCAAAAACACTGTCTACTCCCTGCAGAAACATTGCTATTCTTTCAAGCCCGTATGTAAGTTCCGCCGGAATCACCTTGAGGTCAACGCCTCCCATCTGCTGAAAATAGGTAAACTGCGTTATTTCCATCCCGTCCAGCCATACTTCCCAGCCAAGACCCCATGCTCCCAATGTGGGAGATTTCCAGTCATCTTTCACCAGCCTGAGGTCATGTTTTTTTAAATCTATGTTCAGGCTCCTGAGGCTGCTGCGGTAAAGCTCCTGCACATTATCAGGCGAAGGTTTAAGGATAACCTGGTACTGGTAGTAATGCTGAAGACGGTTAGGATTATCTCCGTAACGTCCGTCTGTCGGACGGCGGACCGGTTCTACGAAGGCAACGTTTACCGCCCTGTCTAAAAAACAGTAAAAAAAAGTTGCCGGATTGAAAGTTCCTGCACCTTTTTCAATATCGTAAGGCTGGGTTATCAGACAGCCCCTGTCCGCCCAGTAATTATTAAGTTTTTGTATTAACTGTTGAAAGTACATTTATCTTTTTCTCCGCTGAACAAATCCAGAAATTGAAAGCTTTTAAAATCCCTGTTGAATTGGTATTTTACAAATTTAGCCAGAATTTTTCCAATTTCCTTTTGTGAATTTTCTTCTATTTCCTTTTCCGGGCTGATTGATTTGATCGCTTCCAATGCTTTTAAAGATACCCGAAAAACACTTTTATCGGCAGAAAAACAGCCTGCGCATCCTATACCTCCCTCGGAAGGAATAAAAACTGTTTTTCCTGACGGTTTCTTTCCGCAGGATACACAGGAAAACATATTAAGGCGGTACCCTGAGTATTTAAGAAGCCTGAACATAAACAGCCAGGCCGAGGCCGGCGCGTTCTTTTTAAGTACATCATCAACGGATTCCTGCAGCATTCCGTATAGCTTTTCGTCCGGATCTTCTTCCGGAGTGACAAAATCAAGCCCTTCGGCCATCACTGCCGCATATCCGTAACGAAACATATCTTCTCTTAAACTCTCGTTGGTTTTAACCGAAAAGCAGCCGGTTACAGTATATATATCGGCAGCGGGCTTTTTGTAAAGAATAAATTCATTTTCCGAAAAAGGCTCAAGCATTGAACCAAAGCGGGATCTTATTTTTCGGGAACCCCTGGCAGACACTTTCAGTTTCCCGTTTTT
>PWMP01000066.1 GCA_003558145.1 Elusimicrobiota bacterium | reverse complement strand
TGCAGAAATAATAAAAAAGATAGCATTATCAGTTGATGTTCCCGTTCAGGTTGGCGGCGGAATAAGAGATTACCGGACAGTTGATGAA
This sequence comes from Elusimicrobiota bacterium, assembly GCA_003558145.1. GTDB lineage: Bacteria > CG03 > SLGR01 > SLGR01 > PWQF01 > PWMP01. The sequence goes on along the minus strand of PWMP01000066.1, from coordinate 4,397 downwards.
CTGCTCGGAGCGGGCGTTTCAAGGATAATAATGGGAACATCCGCCATACAGGACAGAAAGCTTCTGAGAAAAGCGTTAAGAAACTGGCCCGGAAAGATAAGCGTGGGCATAGATTCTACCTCCGGAAAAGTTGCTATAGGCGGCTGGAAAGACGTTACGTCAAAAAAAGCCCGGGAGTTGGCGGCGGAGATGGAAGAAGAAGGAGTGGATGAAATAATCGTAACTGATATAAAAAAAGACGGAATGCTTGAAGGCCCAAATTTAATGTGGATAGAAAAAATCGCCAGAGAAGCAGGCGTTTCTGTTATAGCTTCCGGAGGCGTTTCTTCCATAAGGGATATAGAAAACATTAAAAACCTTGAACCGGACAATATCATTGGGGTTATAGTAGGAAAGGCACTTTACAGTGGTGATTTTTCTCTGGCAGAAGCAATAAAAGCCGGAAGTAATAAATAAAAAAAGGAAAAAATGGATATAACTAAACTTAAATTTAATTCGCAGGGTCTTATTCCTTGTATTGCGCAGGACAGCGATGACGGCCGTGTTCTTATGCTTGCATATATGAACGCCGAGTCACTGAAAAAAACAATAGAAGAGAAAAAAGCCTGTTATTTTTCGCGTTCCCGCAACGCCCTCTGGCTGAAAGGGGAGGAATCCGGAAATTTCCAGCATATAAAAGAAATATACACTGACTGCGATGGAGACACAATTCTTATCACGGTAAAGCAGATTGGTTCCTGCGCCTGCCATAAGGGTTACAGGTCCTGTTTTTTCAGAAAATATGAAAACGGTGAATTCAGTACCTGCGAAAACAAAGTCAAAGATCCCGGAGAAATGTATAAAAAATAAATGAAGGGGAAATTACCCGGTTGAAAAAATTTAAATTTCCCCAAAAAGGTGTTTACCTTCTTTTTGACCCTCTGAAATGGAAAAAACAGCCCTGGGAAGAGACACTTAAAGAAGTTTTTCCTTTCGTATGCGCCGTACAGTTAAGAAGTCCCGCCCTCTCTCTGAAGGATACCGAAAAAACAGCGTATAAATTAAGAGATATAACTGCGGCTTACGGAGTCCCGCTTATAATAAACAATTTCCCTGAAATTGCTGCGGATACCGGAGCGGACGGAGTTCACCTTGGAAAAGAAGATATGTCAGTTTTCCGGGCAAAGAAAATTTACAGCGGAATAATAGGCGTTTCCCGCCACGATGCTGCCGGCGCCTCCGAGGCTGTTGCAGAGGGCGCTTCTTATATAGGAGCCGGACCCGTTTTTCCCACATTTACAAAAGAAACCGGTAGAAAAGCGCTCCATCCGGAGGGATTTAAGAAAATAAAGCAATCGGTGAAAATACCCGTTATACCTGTGGGAGGAATTAATTCTTCAAACCGCCGGCTGCTTAACGGTATATCCAACATTGTGGCCGTTTCTTCCGCTTTAAACAGTTCTCCCGACCCTGCAGAAAGCGTAAAGCTTCTGGTTTAAGGATTTTCAGGCGCGGATTGCGCGCGCAATATCCTTTCCTCCACGGGAGGATGGGTATAATACAGCCATTTTATCATTTTCGGAGGGGCGGCGTACGAAAGATAGTCGTTGGCAAATGAGGTCATTACTGAAATAAATTTTTCAGGCATACCGGACAGTTCAACGGCGTCTCTGTCGGCCTGCTTTTCAAAGCTCCTTGATAACATAAGAGCAAAAGGTTTAAATATAAAATTAAGAATCCCAAGGAACAGCATTACTGCCGGAAGCGAATAGACAATATCAACCTGCCCTACCTGAAGTACGCGGGATATAAGCGGAAACGCCCTGAATAAGATGTAAAGCGAAACAAGGGATATAAAACCGTCTATAAAAAGAAGCTTAGGTATATGGCTGCGCATGGAATGACTTAATTCATGAGCCATCACCGCCTGAATTTCGCCCGGCTCGTAATTTTCAATAAGTGTGTCTCCCAGCAGCATCCTCCTGGTTTTTCCCAGGCCGGTAACTGCCGCATTAGGTTTTTTTGTTTTATCTCCAAGAAATATTTTTAATATTTCCACAATCTTAGTCCCGGCTTTGGCAGCCATACATATTAGAGACTGCTTTAAATCATCATCTTCTACGGGTTCCAGCCTGTAGAATATAGGTATAAGTAAAACAGGAGCAAGGCGCTGCAGAAGAGATGTGAAAATAAAGATAAAGACAGAAGTCCACAGCCACCACAGGTTTTCGGATATTCCAATAAGATAATAAAATACATTTATTGCAATAAGGCCGATAACCAGCGATACAAAAAAAGATTTAATATAGTCACAGGCCCACTTGCCGAAAGTCTGTTTTGAAAATCCGAATTTGTGTTCGGTCCGGAATCCTTCAAAATAGCTGAATACAAAAGTCAGGATTTTCATCAGTAAAAAAACAGCCGCAAAATAGATTGACCTCAGGATTAAAGGAAGTTCAATTGCAGAAAATAAATTCCGCTGCAAATTTTGTGCGTAAGGAGTAAGCAGTAGAAATAATAAAACGACGGCTGTAAGTGAAGCAAAAGTTTCAAAGTAAAGTTTGCTGAAGAAATACCGTTTTGCTTTTTTCTGTTTTTCATTATTGATTAATTTCATTATAAACAAGCTCCTTTATGCACGGATACGGTTGTCAATTTCCGGTATTTTAACTATAATAACGCCAACGGTCAAATGAAAAAGAAAATCAGTTTAATACTTCTTTGCCTGCTTCTTCCCGCTCTTGCGGCGGTAATGTTCATGTCTGGTTTGGGCAGCGCCCTTGAACTCAAGACACTTGACTGGAGATTCGTTATACGCGGACCTGCGCCTGTAAGGGACAATATCATGGTTGTGGCAATAGGAGACGAGAGCGTATCACCCGAGGTTCTCGGAAGATGGCCGTGGCGGCGGGCCTATATGGCTTCTTTTGTTAACATAGTGTCGCGGTATGACCCCCATTCAATAGTTTTTGATATACTTTTTACTGAGCCGTCTGTAGATTTTCCCCAGGACGATGTTCTTTTTGCCGAGCAGGCTGAAATGGCTGCAAACGTATATTTCCCCTTCTTTGTCCGCGCCGAGGATGCGCTCGATGCCAGAGGCTATGATGCTGTTATGGATGAGGTCAACAGGGAGCTTTTAGAAAAAATCTCATTGGGCAGGGCAACGGAATATAAAAATGCGCAGTTTATAGACGCCCACGGCATTGTTATGCCCATAAGTATTTTAAGCGGCCGCGCTGCCGGTTCGGGATATGTTAACGCGACTCCGGATCACGACGGCATAACAAGAAGAATACCTCTTATAATAAATCATCAGGACAAGCTTCTCCCCAGCGTGGCTTTTAAAGCGGCTCTTGACTACCTGGGGGCCGCAAACGAAGACGTGACCATAAATCCCGGAAGAAACATAACAATCAGAACTTCGGAAAGAACAATAAGGATACCTGTTGACAGCAGGCAGAGGATGCTTGTGAATCAGTCGGGTGAATTCAGTGCGGAAAATATGCCCCTGATGTCGTTTATCGGGCTTGTAATTGATCATGAGGATTTTCTGGCAGGTGAGGAAAAGTCTAATATACTTAAGAAGATTGAAAACAAGATTGTCTTTCTTGGCCTTACCGCAACCGGAACGGTTGATTTAAGGCCCACACCTTTTTCTACCGTATTTCCAATGGTATCGTTCCTTGCAAACGGAACTGCAAACATTATAGACGGCAGTTTCCTTAAGCAGGCTTCCCCCCGTACGGATATTCTGGTTATACTTGCGCTCGGACTTGCCGCCGCTCTCGTAACCGTAAAACTGAAAGCTGTCCCTTCCGCAATTTTTAATATAGTCCTTTTTGCGGCTTATTTTGCGCTTTCCTTCATGCTTTTTAAAAACAACTATGTTGTTAGCGTTTTCTACCCTTTTGCTGCTGTTCTTTTTTCATACGCAGGTATTACCGTTTATAAATTTACCGGCGAAGAGCAAGAGAAAAAAGTTATAAGAACCATGTTCCAGAGATATGTTTCATCCCAGGTGGTGGACAGCCTTCTCCAGCATCCCGAAGCAATTAAGCTTGGGGGAGAAAAAAGATATCTTACAGTCTTTTTTTCCGATATAAGAGGTTTTACCTCAATGTCGGAAAATCTCCAGCCGGAAGAAGTAGTACAGATACTAAACGAGTACCTAACTAAAATGATAGAGATCATTTTCAAATATAACGGGACTCTTGATAAGTTTATGGGAGACGCAATAATGGCTATATGGGGAGCGCCCACGGGGCAGGAAAAACATGCCGAGTTTGCATTGCGCGCCGCTGTTGGAATGAGAGAAAGCTTGGAGCAGCTGCAGAAAAAATGGAGGGCTGAAGGCAAAAAATCTATTGCCGTAGGAATGGGTATCAACACCGGAAACGTAGTCGTAGGAAACATGG
>PWMP01000091.1 GCA_003558145.1 Elusimicrobiota bacterium | reverse complement strand
GTCAGGCGCCAATCTTGATAATTCTGCAGTTAAATTTCTCGGCAGGGGACTGGAGCTGGCAGTTTCGGAAGAAATGCTGGGGAGAGTTTTTGACGGACTGGGTAATCCGATAGATGGCGGGGGCGAGGTTATCGCTGAAGACAAAAAAGATGTAAGCGGCCTTGCCATTAATCCTTACGCAAGAAGCTACCCGGATGAATTTATTCAGACTGGTATTTCGGCAATAGACGCTATGAATACCCTTGTCAGGGGGCAGAAGCTTCCTGTTTTTTCGGGATCGGGTCTTCCGCACAACCAGATAACCGCCCAGATTGCCCGCCAGGCGGCAGTCAGGGGAAGAAAGGAAGATTTTTGTGTCGTTTTTGCCGCAATGGGAATTACTTTTGAAGAGGCCGATTTTTTTAGAAAAGATTTTGAAAAAACCGGGGCTATAGAAAGATCAGTTATGTTTCTTAACCTTGCCGACGACCCTGCCATCGAGCGGCTTGCTACGCCGAAGATGGCGCTTACCGCGGCGGAGTTTCTGGCTTTTGAAAAAGATTATCATGTTCTTGTCGTAATGACGAATATGACTAACTATGCCGAAGCGCTCCGGGAAGTTTCGGCTGCGAGAAAAGAAATACCCGGCAGAAGAGGGTACCCCGGTTATATGTATACTGACCTGGCTTCTATTTATGAAAGAGCCGGCCGGATAAAAGACAAAAAAGGCTCTATAACCCAGATTCCCGTTCTTACCATGCCCAATGACGATAAGACGCACCCTATACCGGATCTTACAGGTTATATAACGGAAGGGCAGATTATTCTCTCCAGGGAATTAGAGCACGGAGGGGTTTACCCTCCGATAGATGTTCTTCCCTCTCTTTCCAGGCTGAAGGAAAAAGGCATAGGCGAAGGAAAAACCAGGGAAGATCACAGCGCGGTAACCTCACAGCTTTTTGCTGCCTACGCCAGGGGCAAACAGGCAAAGGAGCTGGCAGTCATTCTGGGAGAGGAAGCCCTTTCGGACGAAGACAAAAAATTCAGCAAATTTGCTGATGAATATGAAAGCAAATACGTAGCCCAGGGGGAATACGAATCCAGAACCATAGAAGAAAGCCTTGATCTCGGGTGGGAACTTTTAAAAATGATTCCGCGCGAAGAGTTAAAGAGAGTAAAAGACGAACAGATTGATAAATACATGAAATAAAATGGCAAACATTCTAAACGCAAGTCCTAACAGAATGGAACTGATGAAGCTTGGCAAGCGCCTTACGCTTGCCCGGCGCGGCCACCGCCTGCTTAAGGATAAACAGGACGAACTGGTTGACAGATTTACGGAATCGATAAAACAGGTTCGGGTATTAAGAAAAGAGATAGAAGAAAAATACCGCCAGCTGCGAATTCCTTACCTTCATACCAGGGCTCTTAGTGATCCGGGCGCGCTGGACACTTATGTAAAACATCCGCCGGTTAAGGCAAAGATTAGCGGAAGCCATCAGTATGTTATGAATCTGCGCATCCCTTCATTGAAAGCTGAATTTGAAAACAATGTGGATAAATTGGGAAATCTCCGTCTTTCTTCCTCTTTTTTTGAATTTATGGAGGAATTTCTGAAGCTTACCGAACAGATCATAGAACTTTCAAATGCAGAAGAAAGTATGTATATGATTGCTTCCGAGCTTGAAAAAGTAAGACGCAGGGTAAATGCCCTGGAATACATATTTATTCCCAGGCTGTCCGAAACGATTGCGTACATATCTATGCAGCTGGAAGAAATGGAAAGAGAAAACATAACAAGACTGATGAAAATAAAAGATATAGTGAGGAAAGAATGAGCATAGTTGTTACATACGTCTATTTTGCTGTTATCCTGGTTCTTATATGGGTAATGTACTCAAAGGAAAAGAAACTTCACCGGGGGCTTATTCAAAGCCTTAAAGACGAAAAAGAAAAAAGCGCTAAGTATATAGAAGATCTTGACGGATTGCTTTTTATGCTGACCCAGTTTCAGGAAATGGGAATGGCTTACCGCAAAGCTGAAGACCTGGCCCACCTGTGTGAACTTATTGTGGAATATGCAACAGACCTTGCCAATACGGATATAGGGTCGCTTATGCTTATTGATAAAACTACAAACAGGCTGGGTATAAAGGCGGCCAAAGGCCTGTCCGAAGAAGTTGTAAACATGACAAGTATGGAGATAGGCGAGGGGATTGCCGGCCGGGTTGCCCAGGAGGGCAAACCCATATATTGTGAGAATATTGAAGAAGATGTCCGATTTATGAGAGATTCTCAGATGAAGTACGGTTCCAAATCATTTATGTCGTTTCCGCTGAAGGTTAAAAATAAAGTTATAGGGGTTCTTAATATAAATAAAAAAACTGCCGGGGAAAAATTTAGGGAAAGAGACAGAAGACTTCTCAGTATCCTGGCAGATCAGGCAGCGATAGCGATAGAAAACATCCAGCTTTACGAAGATATGAAACATATGTACCTGGGTACAATTCAGACACTGGCAAAAGCGATAGATGCGCGCGACCCGTATACAAAGGGGCATACTGCCCGGGTTACAAAATATGCAGTTGAAATAGCAAGAGAAATGCAGCTTCCCTATAAACTTATTCGCAACATTGAAATAGCTTCGCTTATACATGACATAGGTAAAATAGGTATAAAAGACAATGTTCTGCTGAAGCCCGGACATCTTTCTGATTCAGAATACGAAAAAATTAAAAAACATCCCAGGATAGGAGAACAGATAATAGCTCCCATAGAATTTCTTACTAATGTGGCGCCGCTGGTCCTTTACCACCACGAAAGATATGACGGCAATGGATATCTTGAAGGATTAAAAGCGGAAGAGATTCCCATCGGAGCAAGGATAATACATGTGGCTGACGCATTCGAAGCAATGACATCTAACAGGCCTTACAGCAGCGGGATATCAAAGGCCAAGGCAGTTGCGGAGCTTAAAACACATAACGGCCGGCAGTTTGACCCCAAGGTCGTTAAAGCTTTTCTGAGAATACTTGCAAGAAACGGAACGCTTGAGGAAAGAGAAGACAATGAAAACAGGGAAAAAACAGAAAGCCCTAGCGGAACACCTTAAAAATTTTATCAGGGAAAGCGTTTCCTGCGCCGGGAAAAAAGGGATCGTAATCGGCGTATCGGGAGGGCTGGACTCGGCGGTATGCCTGTGCCTTGCCTCTGCAGCTCTTGGTAAAGAAAATTGCCGGGCGCTTTATATGCCTCATCACGGTGGAGGCAAACTTAATCCTGACGTGGATTTGCTTTGTTCACAGTTCGGAATTGAGCCAAAGCTTTACGATTTAAGTCCGATGACGGAAATGTTTGAAACAATGACCGGGGAGTCGGACCCGGTACAAAAGGGCAATTTCGGAGCCAGAATGAGAATGGCTTTTTTGTATAATGAAGCTGCTTCCCTCAAATGCCTTGTAATGAATACTTCAAACAGGACCGAGTCTATGACAGGCTATTTTACTAAGTGGGGAGACGAGGCGGGGGATATAAGCCCTCTGGGAAACTACTATAAAAGTGAAATAACGGACTTTGCCCGCTACCTGGATATACCGGACCGGGTACTTAATGCAGAGCCTTCTGCGGGATTTTACAGCGGCCAGAAGGATGAAGACGAACTTGGTATTTCCTATGCGCGGCTTGATCAGGCGCTTAAGATTATAGAAAATGTGCCAGGCGGGGAAGAGTCCCCGGCGGATATTGAAAAAGTAAGGGAAATGATAAAAAAAAGCGGTCACAAAAGGAATTCCCCCGTTAAAGCCGCCCGTATATATTGAAAAACAATAAAACCGGCAGGCTTTATATAGTTGCCACACCCATAGGAAATCTTTCCGACATAACTCTCAGGGCGGTGGAAGTACTAAAATCAGCTGACCTTATAATCAGCGAAGATACCCGGACAGCCCGCAAACTGCTGGACAGGTACGGTATAAAATCAGTCCCGCGCTCCTATTATGCTCCAAGAGAAGCGGAAAAAGCGGCCAGGTATCTTGATATGGCTGAAGAAGGAAAAACTCTCGCGCTTATTTCCGAATGCGGTACTCCTGCCGTATCTGATCCCGGAGCCGAAATTGTCCGGCGCGCGCATGAAAGAGGAATAAGGGTTATTCCTGTGCCCGGTCCCAGCGCTGTTACAGCGGCATTAAGCGTGGCCGGTTTTAACTGCGACAAGTTTTTGTTTGCAGGATTCATTCCTTCCGGCCGGCAGCAGAGGAAAAAGTTTCTGGAAGAAAATATGCGTGAAGGTGAAATTTTTGTATTTTATGATTCAAAAAGGCGCATACTTGATACGCTTGAGATGATTAACGGTATCGATCCGGAAACAAAAATATTTATTATAAGGGAGATGACAAAAATTTACGAAGAATATTTAAGGGGAAGTCCCCTGGAGACAAGAGACAATCTGGCCTCCAGGCAGGTGATTAAAGGAGAATTCA
>PWMP01000107.1 GCA_003558145.1 Elusimicrobiota bacterium | reverse complement strand
GCATCCGGTCTTTTTGCCGCCGGAACATTCCCTTTGGTACTGGTAATGCTGGCCGGGCTTTTTTCTCTTTTGGTTGCGCTGTATTCAATCGGATATCTTGACGGCGAATACCCGGTATTTTACTGGAGCCTTTTTTGCTGGATGACAGCGTCCGCGGCGGGAGTATTCCTTTCCGCCCACATGTTCCCGTTTTTAATTTCATGGGGTATAAGCGGAATAATCCTCTCGCTGCTTATATGGCAGGCAGGGTGCGTTGATATAGGAAAGAAGACGCTTATCATAGTGGGAGGGTCCGATGCATTTATGCTGCTGGGCCTTATGGGTCTTTACGTCATCGGCCCCGGCAGTTATTATCTTTCCGGTATATCCTCAGATCTTGGCGGCCCGTTCCGCTGGGTTATTTTTCTTTCACTTCTGGCGGCTTCTTTTGCCAAAGCGGGAGCAATGCCTTTTCATACCTGGATTCCGGATACGGCAAGGGATGCGCCTGCGCCGGTTGCAGCCATACTGCCGGCCTGTGTAGATAAACTTATAGGGATATACCTTCTTAAATTAGTAGTCTCTGACTGGTTTAACGTCTCCACCGGGGGAAACACTGTCCTTATGGCAGTGGGTTCAATTACTATTATTGCCGCGGTATTTATGGCTCTTTCACAGCATAACCTGCGCCGTCTTCTGGGTTACCATGCCGTTTCCCAGGTAGGTTACATGGTGATAGGGCTCGGCACGGGAAGCGCCGTTGGTATTGCCGGCGGTCTTCTTCATATGATTAATAATTCGATATACAAGCAGGGACTTTTTCTTGCCGGAGCAGTTGTAGAGAAAAGAACCGGGACAGCATTGCTGGAGAAACTTGGCGGACTTTTTAAAAATTTTCCTTTGACTTTTGCAAGTTTTACAATAATGGCCATAGCCATATCCGGCCTACCTCCGCTAAACGGTTTTGTATCAAAGTGGCTTATTTATCACGGTATAGTTTCTTCTCAGCCGTCAGGGCTGTGGATTTTATGGTTTACCGCTGCGCTTTTCGGTTCAGTGCTTACCCTGGCTTCTTTTGTGAAGATTACACATGCGGCTTTTCTTGGTCAGTCCGATACGGGGACTGTGACAGCGCGTGAGCGGTTGGGATGGGAAATCCCTTCACTGATTATTCTTCCTCTTATGTGCATTCTTATAGGAATTTTTCCGCAGTATACGGTGTATCCCCTGCTTGAAAACGCCGTACCCGGTTTTGCTGCTCCGCAGATGTGGCAGGCTTCGGTTGCAGCCGGTCTTATGGCCGCAGGCATAGCGCTGGTGCTTCTTATATACCTGGCAACAGGAGTTAAAAACTTGCGCAGGTCTTCTTCCTACATAGGAGGGGAAAAACTTACTCCTCAAATGAGGGTCTCGGGAGTGCAGTTTTATACTACTATCGAAAATATGGGTATATTCCGGAGAATGTACGGCTTGGCTGAAAGAAAGATTTTCGATATATATGAAATGCTTAAAGCTTTTATTTTTTATATAATTAAAATTCTAAGGTGGGCTCATTCCGGAGTTCTTTCGGTTTATCTGCTTTGGATGCTGGTGGGCGGAGTGATAGTATTTTATGTACTCCTTTTGCGATGATAGAACTGATACTTTTTTTCAAAATAATAGCGGCAATAATCGCAATTGAAAGCAAAAACCTGCTTTCTGCAATTGTATCCCTGGGAGCGGTAGGCTTTGCCCTGGCTATAATAATGGTGTTTTTAAACGCTCCGGATGTAGCCATAGTACAGGTTCTGGTTGAAGTTGTTCTTCTGGTTATCCTTGTAAGGGCTACTCTTCACCGCGACCTTACGGATCTTAAGGGAAAAAGAGAGTTTTTTGTTAAAGTTTTCGGTATAGTTGCGGTTGGCGCTTTTTTCTTAGGAATTGCATGGGGACTTATTTCCCTGCCGGTTTTCGGGTCTTTTCCTGAAACCGCTGTAAGTGTTGCCGTTCCTTCGGAGTGGTATCTTGCTCACGGTTTGCGGCAGACCGGTATTTCAAACATAGTAACTGCAGTTCTTCTTGATTACAGGGCTTACGATACCCTCGGAGAGGTAACTGTTCTGTTTTCAGCAATTCTGGGCGCTGTTGTGATTTTAAGAAAAAAACGGTGAAAAATACAAAAAGAAAAGAAAATGGAATGTCGGAAATAGTAAAAACTATAACCTCCCTGGTTATGGATGCAATAGCTGTTTTCGGAATATATATAGTTTTTTATGGTCATCTTTCTCCCGGCGGCGGTTTTGCCGGGGGGTTGATAATCTCCTTCCTGTTTATACTTCTTTTTCTTGCCTACGGTCAAAAGAAGGCAATAAAGAGGCTGCCGTATCATTTCATACGGAGAATTAATTTTGTCGGGCTTCTGGGAGTGTTTGTTCTTTTTATCCTTGCGGTATATAGCGGTGTTTTTGAATTAAGCCTCTGGAAAGGACAGGATTTTTCCCTGCTCTCCGGCGGTATAATACCTCCTCTCAACCTTGCGGTTTGGCTTAAGGTGGGAGCCGGAATATTTATGGTTTTTGTAACTCTTTCGGTCTTCAGGAGTACGCAGGATGAATAATATGCCTCTTGCATACGGACTTGCCATGATTTTATTTGCCGTAGGGCTTTACGGTGTTGTGTGCAAAAAGAACGCCGTAAAAATTATTATATCTTTGCTTATTATGGAGAATGCGGTCAATCTCTTTATTTTGCTTATTGGCTACCGCAAGGACGGTATTGCTCCTGTAATGGTTAAGGGCCAGGAGGCGTCCGAATTTGCATCCATGGCAGTTGACCCGCTTGCCCAAGCAATCGTTATAACCTCTATTGTAATAGGATTAAGTATTGTTGCGCTGATGATTGCCATAGCAATAAGGCTTTATGACAGGTACAAGACTTTTGATACGTCTAAAATGAAGGACTTAAAAGGATGAACATTCTTCCCCTGTTTATACTTATACCGATAGGAGCAGCTTTTGCGCTGTCCACTTTTGATATCTTAAAACAGGAGAGAAAAAAAGTATTGGTGTCAAATATTACGGCCGCCGCAGCATGCCTGGCTCTGACGGTGCTTGCAGTTATGCAGATTGGTAAAACCGGAACTTTTGAAATGGGAGGGTGGTCGATTCCGATAGGCATATCGCTGGTACTGGACGGGTTCAGCGCTCCGGTGCTGGTGATAACCGGACTTGTCTCACTTATGTGTGCCGTGTTTTCATTTAGTTATATGGATATGTACAGCGGCAGGGAAAAGTTTTTCTCCCTGTTTCTTCTTATGGTTGCCGGAATGAACGGACTTGTACTCACTTCGGATATTTTCAACCTGTACGTATTTATGGAGCTGGCTGCTGTTTCCTCCTTTGCGCTGGTGGCTTACGGAACAATGAAAGAAGAACTGGAAGCGGCTTTTAAATACCTGGTTCTTTCGGGCGTTGGTACAGTATTTATATTAATGGGTATTGCTCTGACTTACGGCCATACCCGAAACCTGAGCATGGTTTTCATTTACAATGCTCTTTCTTCCGGGTCCGCCGGCTCCGGCATGTACCTGGCCGCCGGTTTTTTTATGGTAGGATTCGGTATAAAAGCTGCGCTGATACCTTTTCACGCCTGGCTGCCTGACGCTCATCCTGCCGCGCCTGCTCCGGTTTCTGCAATGCTAAGCGGAGTGCTTATCAAAACCGCAGGCATTTATGCAATGGTGAGGGTGCTTTTTCTTCTGTTCGCCGCAGACCTTAGCGTTGCTTCAATGCTGCTAAGGACTCTTGGAGTACTGTCTCTTATGATAGGGGTTCTTCTTGCTCTGGGGCAGTGGGATTTCAAACGCCTGCTGGCATACCATTCGGTAAGCCAGATGGGTTATATAGCGTTGGCCTTCGGGATAGGAACTCCGCTGGGAATAGCTGCGGGCCTTTTTCATCTGCTTAATCATTCGGTATTTAAATCACTTCTGTTTCTTAATGCCGGCGCCGTATTCTACAGGACTTCAACAAGGGACCTTCGTGATATGGGAGGGCTTAACGCAGTTATGCCTGTGACCGGGTACACATCAATGATTGCTTCTCTTTCTATAGCTGGACTTCCTCCGTTCAACGGGTTCTGGAGCAAGCTTCTGATAATAATTGCCGCTATACAGGCCGGCTACCTTTGGCTGGGGCTATGGGCAGTTTTGGGAAGCATACTGACTCTTGCGTCTTTTGCCAAGGTGCAAAGATACGCTTTTGTGGGAGAAATAAAGGATAAATTTAAAGAAATAAAAGAAGTTCCGCTGCCGATGGCTTTTTCAATGATATTTCTTGCCGTTCTGTGTGTGTTAATGGGCATTCTTCTTGTTCCGGGTATAAGGGCTGTTGTACTGGACGGCGCGGCGGAAGTTCTCCTTAATCCTTCCAATTATATCAGAATAGCAACCGGAGGCATGCCGTGAAGTTAAAAAAGTTCATAGTTTTTATAGCACTGTTTGTTATATGGCTTATGTATAACTGGCCTTTTAGTCCGTTT
>PWMP01000075.1 GCA_003558145.1 Elusimicrobiota bacterium | reverse complement strand
TATAAATTCTATTTCATATATTTCCGAAACCTGGTGTCGCCGGGGCGGCTTTTCCCCCCCGCGTCTGATGCTGTAAAAGGGTTTTCCACGGTATTTCTTTGAAGAATATTCCGGAACCTTGTGAAAATATTCTCCGCAAAAACTTTCTATAGCTTTCTTTATTTCTTCTTCGGAATAATCTACCGTCCCTTTTTCTTCCAACTCACCGTCACTGTCCCCCGTAGAAGAACTGACTCCCAACCGGATCGTACCGCTGTATTCTTTAGCCGAACTTAAAAATATTCTTGAAATCTTGCAGGCTTCTCCGATAAGTACAACAAGAACGCCGGCGGCGGCTGGATCCAGCGTTCCCCCGTGGCCTATTTTTTTTATTCCGGAAAACCTTTTTATCTTTCTTACAATATCGTAAGAGGAGCACCCGGTCGGTTTATCTATAAGTACTATCCCGTCCACTTTTTTACTTCCCTGAGGACTTTTTCAATAACCCACTCAAAATCACCCTCTACCAGGCATCCGCCTGCATTGTGGTGACCTCCCCCTCCGAAAGCAGACGCTACCGCTCCCACGTCAGCTTTTCCCTTGGAACGGAAGGAAGCTTTAACTCCATTAAGACCCAATATTTTTCTGAAAAGTATTCCTACTTCCACCCCCTGAAGGTTTCGGGCGTAGTTAATAATACCTTCCAGATTTTCGGTCGTTGTTCCGGTTCTTTCAAGCATTTCCGGTGTTACGGTAATATAGGCAATCTTACCTGACGGAGTTATTTTGAGAGAACTTATACATTCGGATATCAGCTTAAGCCTGTTGACCGGAAGATTTCCGTATATTCTTGAAAAAAGCTCTACGGGGTCTACACCGTTATCTATAAATGCAGAGGCAATCCTAAGCGACCTTGCCGTAGCATTTTTTTCCTGAAACCTGTTGGTATCGGTCAGTATTCCCGTATATATACATACAGCAACCGGGCGGTCAATGTCAGCTTTCATTTTAAGCGCCAGGTTAAGCACCAACTCGCTAACCGAAGAACTTTCCGGACGAACATAGTGTATATCCGCATTCATACGGTTTAACTGATGATGATCTATATTTATTATTTTGGACGAATTTTTAATTATAGGGCTGAGAGATTCAAGCCGGTGGCTGTCAGAGCAATCAAGTATAAAACAAAGATCCGTTTTAATGTTTCCGGATTGGGTTTTAATAGATTTGAAATCTTCCATGTACGAGTACACTTCGGGGGGGGGGCTGGGCGATATTATATTGACGCTTAACCCTTTTTGTTCAAGTATGCGTTTAAGCGCCAGCGCCCCTCCCACTGCATCTCCGTCAGGGCGGGCATGAAAAGAAATTGTGGCACTACGCGCATTTTCTACAGCTTTTTTTATAAGAGACGTGACCTTTCTGTCGGATTTCGGAATTTTAAGACCAAGTTTAATTTTTTCTTTTTTATTATTATTTTTTTTCATTTTTGATTTGCTGTATTATTTTTTCTATTTTTGATGCTTTTTCCGGAGTTTCATCATAAATAAAACTTAAAAAAGGTATATACTTCAGTTCCACGCTGTCCGCAAGCCTTTTACGCATAACCTTTGCTTTACTTTCAATTATAGTTTGCTGCCGGTTTTTCTTCAGGCTTCCGCTGTATATAGTGTAATAAACACGCGCCTGCCTCAAGTCAATAGATACTTTTACCTCGGTAACAGTTATTATACCCATACCGCTCTCGGTAATTTCTTCAGATATAATGCTTCCGAGTTTTTGATGTATTAAACTTGAAACTCTTTTTGTTCTTCTGCTTGTTTTCAATTGTTTTAAAGATTTATACTGTTTCTAAGGCGGTTATTGTGCGGCGAAAATTTTCAGGTCCGTTAATTGCCGGTAAGCTTCCTTACAATGCATCTGCTATGCTTCAGCGGGTTTCCTCCAGGGTTCTCTTTCTTTCTTCAACGCGGTAACATTCAATTATGTCTCCCGCCTTAACATCATTAAAATTAGCAATATTTATTCCGCATTCGTAGCCGGAGGCGACTTTTGCCACATCGTCCTTAAATCTTTTCAAGGCCGCAATTTTTCCATCATAAACTATTCTGGAATCCCTTATAATTCTCGCCTGGCCGTTTCTTTCAATTGTCCCCTGTGACACCATACTTCCCGCTATGGCACCTACTCCGGAAATATTAAATGTCTTTTTGACATCAGCGCGGCCAAGTACTGTTTCTTCTTTTTCCGGTTCCAGAAGGCCTTCCATTGCCTTTTTAATATCATCAATTATTTCATATATTATGCGGTAAGACCTTACTTCAATCCCTTCACGCTCAGCTTCTTTTTTAACTTTTCCCGGGGTGCTTACGTTGAACCCGATAATTACAGCGCCGGAAGCGTCAGCCAGCATAACGTCTTTTTGAGTTACAGCGCCTACTCCGGCGTGAAGTACATTCAGGTTAACTTCCTGCGAATCCAGAGATCTGAAAGAATCTTTGATTGCTTCCATTGATCCTGTAAAATCCGTTTTGAGAATAAGATTAAGTTCCTTCACTCCGTCTCCGGAAAGCTGTCTCTTTAGGTCCTCCAGGGTAAATTTTTCTTCTTTTTTAGCGACTTCAACCTTGGCTCTTTCCTGCCGGGCGGCCGCAATATCTCTTGCCTGCGTACGTTCAGCAACAACGGCAAGTTTGTCCCCGGCATGAGGAAGATCTTCAAACCCAAGAATTTTCACAGGAGTTGACGGGACGGCTTCCGTAAGGTCTTTTCCCCTGTCGTCTGTCATTTTTTTTATTTTTCCCGGTACGAGCCCGCATACAAAACTTTCTCCCTTGCGCAGTACTCCCTCGGTAACAAGTACCGTCGCGGTTGATCCCGTCCACTTATCCAGTTCGGATTCAACAACCACGCCCCGGGCCGGGCCGTCGTACGGAGCTTTCAGTTCAAGCATTTCGGCCTGAAGAAGTATCATCTCAAGAAGCTCATCAATATTAGTTCCTTCTTTTGCGGATATATCAACGGAAACAACATCTCCGCCCAGTTCTTCGGTAATAACGCCGTGCTGTGTAAGTTGAGTCCTTGTTTTTTGTCCGTTAAATCCCGGAAGGTCCATTTTGTTTACTGCTACAACCATAGGTACTCCGGCGGCGCGGCCATGGTTAATTGCTTCAATAGTCTGAGGCATTACTCCGTCTTCGCCGGAGACCAGAAGAACAACGATATCCGTTATATTAGCTCCCCGGGCTCTCATTGCGGTAAAAGCTTCGTGACCCGGCGTATCTATAAAAGTTATGTCTCCTTTTGAAGGTATACTTACTTTATATGCCCCTATGTGCTGGGTTATTCCCCCGCTTTCGCCGGCTATAACTCTTGTGTGGCGGATGGTATCAAGCATCTGTGTCTTGCCGTGGTCGACATGCCCGAGAACGGTCACAACGGGAGAACGAAGTCTGAAATCTTTCCGCTTGATTTCCTGCGGCTCATTGAAAATACCCTCTATTTCAATATCTATTCCATCGGCTTTCAGGACTTTTTCCGTGTAGGCCGTCGGCGGGCGCTGATTAGCGGTTACTATAATTCCGTTATTTTTAAAACTCTTTATGAGAGCGTCCGTATCAAGCCCCGCGGTCTGCGCTATATCGGTAACAGTCATATTCTCATTAATTTTTATCTTTGTACGGGAAACTTCTCTGAACTCTTCTTTTTTATCTTCCACAACGGCTTCTTTTTCAGGCCTGGCAGGCTTTTTCTTATCTTCGACAGTTTTTTCTTTTTTCGCCTTCTCTTCTTTTTTATCTTTGGAAGTTTCGGTTTTTTCCTGCTGCTCCTGAAAGCTTTCTTTTATAAGCTCAGCTTCTTCGTCGTTTACTGTTGAGGAATGCGATTTAACGTCAATTCCCAGTTCCTGAGCCTCTTTTATTACTTCTTTTGAGGAAAGCTTTAGTTCCCTGGATATCTCATAAATTCTTACATTAGTCATTTTCTGAAGGGGGTATCCTTTTTATCTGCTTTATCCGACGGGCTGCTGTCTGATGCAGCCTTTATTATTTTTTCCGCTAATTTCTCGCCTATTCCTTCTATTGACTTAAGAGTTGCAGGATAGGCGGAGGTAATTTTCTGCAGGCTGTCCAGGCCTGATTCAATTATAAGGCGGGCTGTTTTTTCACCAACTCCCGGCAAATCTGTAATTTCAGAAAAAGATTTTTTAAAATCATCTTTTTCCTTTTCTTTTTCTTCACTTTCGGGTTGAATATCAATATGCCACCCGGTAAGCCTGGCAGCCAGGCGCACGTTCTGCCCGTTTTTGCCTATAGCAAGCGAAAGCATTTCGTCCGCGACAACTATACAGGCTTCCTTTTTATCCTCATCGGGAATCTGAACATCTTTTACATCCGCCGGACTGAGAGAACTTTTCAGAAACTTTTTTATATCAGCGGAGTATTTTATAAGATCCATTCTTTCCCCGGAAAGCTCATTTATAACCGCCTGAACCCTTACGCCGTTTATCCCTACGCAGGCTCCGATAGGATCGATTCTGGGATTTTTACTGGAAACAGCCACTTTAC
>PWMP01000104.1 GCA_003558145.1 Elusimicrobiota bacterium | reverse complement strand
TCTATCAAAGAATACTGCGCCTGCCGCAGCTTTAGGTATATCAATTCTGGACAAGGAAGATATAGCGGTAATTCTACCCGCCGATCATATAATAAAGCCGTCGGACGAATTTAACCGCTCGCTGAGGGATGCAGTTAAACTGGCAGCAAAAGGACATATAGCGGTGATCGGAATAAATCCTGAACATCCGGCTACCGGATACGGCTATATTAAAAAAGGCGAAGAACTTGATAGCGGCTGGAAAGTAGTTGAATTTAAAGAAAAGCCTGACGCAAAGACAGCAAAGGAATACTTAAAATCGGGGGATTACTTATGGAATGCCGGTATATATGTATTCAATGTTTCGGTTATGAGAGAAGAAATGGACAGGTACGCCGGGTACATAAGCAGGGCTTTCAGCGAATTGAAAGCGGATAGAAGTAATTTAAAAGAAATTTATAAAAATATGCCCGGCATATCAATTGATTATGCAGTAATGGAAAAAACTGACCGGGCGGCGGTTACAGCATTTAAAGGATACTGGAAAGACCTGGGAAGCTGGAAGACCGTTAAGGAAGAACCAAGAAACAGCGGTGAAGAAAAAAGTAAAGGAGATGTCAGAAAAAATGAATGGTAGAAATCATAACGAAGATTACAGACCGTGGGGCGGATACAGAATACTTGAAGAGGCAGAGGGGTATAAAATCAAGGTTCTTTTCGTGACTCCCGGAGAACGCCTCAGCCTGCAGAAACATAAACACAGGGACGAAATATGGACTGTTATGCAGGGTAGGGGAATAGTTACCGTTGGAGATGAACAAAAAGAAATGTCAAAGGGTGAAACGGTATCAATTCCTGCCGGAGTTGTTCACAGGGCGCATAATACAGGAGAAGAAGAACTAAAAATACTTGAACTTGCCACTGGGGATAAAATTACCGAAGACGATATAGTCCGCCTTGAAGACGATTATGACCGTTGATTTAAAATGAAATGGTTATAAGCTGCTAATAAAAGGAAAAAACATTTTTTGTTTTATTCAGCGTAAAATTATATAATAGCAAGCGGTAAGAAAATGAGCAGGAAACTTAAAGACTTTTTAACTCTTTTACTTCAGCTGGCGCTTGACGCGGGGGCTGTTTACCTTACATTTTACCTGGCATACAGCACAAGGTTTAAGTTTGACCTTCTTCATCCGGGGGCCGGACCGCCGCCCATATCACGATATCTCAGGCTGATGCCGGTTGTTATCATACTGTTCCTTGTAGTTTTCAAGTGGGCCGGTCTTTATGACACTCACAGGATAATTTACAAGACGGACGAGTTTCTTGCCATTATAAAATCTTCGGTTATTGCTTTTTTCATAATAACAGCGGGAACTTTTATGTACAGGGAATACGAGTACTCCCGCCTGATGTTCGCGTATGCTTTCTTTTACAGCGTAGGGCTTGTTTACCTGTCACACCGCCTGCTAAGTTTTTTTTCGTCCCGGGTGTTTTTCCCTATGGCCGGCAGCCCGGGTATATTGCTGATTGGCGGCGGAAGGACAAAAAAACAGCTTGCAAAAAATATCCACCGCGTGGGGCGTTACGATGTTTTCCACCTGGACGGGATTGATTTTAAAAATATAAAAAACCTATCCGCGGAACATAACATAGGAGAGATTATTCTTGTGGATATGGATGTTGACAGAAATATAGTTATGGATCTTCTAAACTACTGCGAGAAGAACGATATTGAGTTTAAAATGGTGCCTGATATGCTGGAACTCAAAATGGGAGAACTCGGTTACGACAGGTATTTCGGTATCCCGGTGCTTAAGTTAAAGCACCCGCTCAACGAGCCGGTTAACTATTATTTCAAGAGAATTACGGACATAATAATGTGTATGGCTTTTCTTATGCTTTCTACCCCGCTGCTGCTGGTGCTTTTTATGCTGATAAAGCTGGATTCTCCCGGGCCTGTATTTTATTCCCAGACAAGAAAAGGGTTTAAGGGTAATAATTTTCCGTTTTTCAAGTTTCGCTCCATGGTGACGGACGCCGAGGACAGTCTTAAAAGCTTAATGAAGTACAATGAAAGGCCCGGAGCGGTTTTTAAGATAAAGAAGGATCCCAGGGTGACAAGAGTGGGACGTTTTATAAGAAAGTATTCCCTGGATGAGGTGCCGCAGCTTTTCAATGTGCTGAGAGGGGATATGTCACTTGTAGGACCCCGGCCCCAGATACTCCGGGAAACGGAATATTACGATGACACGGCAAAAAGAAGGCTGAATATACGACCGGGCATAACCGGTTTGTGGCAGGGATCGGGCCGGAGCGACCTGTCTTACGATGAGATGATAAAGTTGGACCTTTACTACCTGGAAAACTGGACCCCAGGGCTGGATGTAAAAATCCTGCTGAAGACAATTACCGTTGTCGTTCTGAGGAAAGGCGCTTACTGATTTTATGAATAAAAAAAGGAATATATAAGAGATGAATAGTGAAGAACTTAAGAAAAGAATAGAAAAGCGGACTGCCTCAGTTGCAATTGTAGGTGTCGGTTATGTGGGCCTCCCTCTTGCTGTAGAGTTCGCCCGCTCGGGACTGAAGGTGACCGGACTTGATGTAGACGAAGGAAAAATAAGGATGCTCAGGGACGGAAAATCATATATCCAGGACGTTGGTTCGGAAACTGTACGCGAACTTCTTGAAAAAGGGACCTTTATTCCGGAAACAGATTTCAGGGCTCTTAAAAACCAGGATGTAGTTATAATATGCGTCCCCACTCCGCTGAGAAAAACCAGGGAGCCGGATTTGTCTTACATAATAAGCGCATCTGAAGCGGTTGCTGCCAATATTTCCTCTGAAACCCTTGTGGTGCTGGAATCCACAACTTATCCCGGCACAACCAGGGAAATACTAGCCCCGGAGCTGGAGAAACAGGGCTTCAGGCCGGGAGAGGATGTTTTTCTGGCTTTTTCCCCGGAAAGGGTGGATCCGGGCAACAAGCAGTACGGCATAAGAAACACTCCGAAAGTAGTAGGCGGAATGGATGAAAAATCGCTTAAGATGGCAAAAGAGCTTTATTCAGCCGCAGCGGATGAAGTAGTATGCACCGGATCCTGCGAAGAGGCGGAAATGGTAAAACTTCTGGAAAACACTTTCCGGGCAGTAAATATAGGACTTATAAACGAAATGGCGCAGCTGTGTAACAGGTTCGGGCTTGATATATGGAGGATAGTTAAGGCGGCATCAAGTAAACCGTTCGGTTTTATGCCTTTTTATCCCGGCCCGGGCATAGGCGGGCACTGCCTGCCCACGGATCCCCAGTTCCTGGCCTGGAAAGCCAAAAGCTCCCGTTTTTATCCGCATTTCATAGACCACGCCGAGGAAGTTAACCGGGCTATGCCGGCCTTTGTGGTAAGCAGGATATCTGCCGCTCTCAACCGCAGAAAGAAAAGCGTAAACGGGTCAAAAATACTCATAATGGGGGTAAGTTATAAAAAGAACATAGGAGATACCAGGGAGGCCCCGGCTTATGATATAGCTCCGCAGCTTGAAGAACTGGGCGCCTGCCTGAACTACTGTGATCCCTATGTGGAAGAATTTGACGGAATTAAAAGAGTTGACCATAAAAAAATAGATTATTCCGAGTATGACTGTGTCGTAATAGTGACAGACCACGATGATTTTGATTACAAAGATATGGCAGAAAAGGCAAATATTATATTTGACTGCCGGGGTGTCACACTGGAACTGAAAGGAAAAGCCTGTGTCGAAAGACTCTAAGAATGTTCCTGAGCCCCGCCACATATTCGGCTGCGGCTCATTAAGGCAGATTGAGGATATAATTAAGGGGTTTTCACCCAAAAAGATACTGATAGTAACGGACAAAAACGCCTACTCCAAGACCGGGCTTCAGGCCCGTATGGAAAAAATACTTAAAGATTACGAGAGCTTATGTTATTGTGAGGTCAGTCCCAACCCGGATCCGGACGGGCTTTTGAAAGGTTCAAAAACAGTTGAGGACTTCAGCCCGGATATGATAATCGCCCTTGGCGGCGGAAGCGTTATGGATACCGCCAAACTTATTTCCGTCCTGCCCCCGGACAGGGAAAGAGCGCTGGGAATAATAAGAGGGGAAGAAGAAGTTCCGGAAAGACAGCTGAAGCTTATCCTTGTCCCTACTACTGCGGGCACAGGAAGCGAGTGCACCCATTTTGCGGTTGTTTATGACGGAAACAAAAAATATTCCGTTGCCTCCTGGACTCTTCTCCCGGACCGCTCCATAACGGATCCCGAACTAACGGCCGCCCTGCCGGAAAAAACAGCAGCGGTAAGCGCTTTTGACGCTTTCTGTCAGGCAGTGGAGTCTTACTGGGCTGCCGGCTCTACAAAGGAGAGCAGGCGCTATGCAAGCCAGTCAATAAAACTTTTTAATGAAAGTTTCCTTTCTTATGTAAAAAACCGCGACAAAAAAAGCTGCGAGAATATGATGAGAGCGGCTCATCTTGCGGGTATGGCTATAAACATAACAAAAACTACCGCCCCGCACGCCCTTTCATACTCTCTTACAATGAATTACCCAATACC
>PWMP01000126.1 GCA_003558145.1 Elusimicrobiota bacterium | reverse complement strand
CGTATGCGGCCTCCATGGAAAACATTTCAAAAGGGCTTTCAAGAATAAAAGAATTTATAGAAGAAATTAAATAATTTCTTCTCTATAACCTTACCGGAATACCCTCTTTTTGAAGATACAATTTTGCTTCCCTTATGCTGTGCTGCCTGAAATGAAAAATTGACGCAGCCAGTACGGCATCGGCTTTTCCGCACTTAATTACATCGGCAAGGTGCTTAAGGTTCCCGGCTCCTCCGGAAGCTATAACCGGTATATTTACTGCTTCAGCCACGGCTTTAGTGAGTTCAATGTCATAACCATCCTCTGTTCCATCCGCATCCATACTGGTCAGAAGAATCTCTCCGGCGCCGAGCCCGGAAGCTTTACGCGCCCATTCAACGGCATCCGTTCCTGTGGCCTGCCGGCCGCCCCTTAAATAAACTTCCCAGGATCCTTCTTCTTTTTTTCTGGCGTCTATCGCGCAGACTATACACTGAACACCAAATTCTTCCGAAGACTGTTTTATCAGTTCGGGATTTTCAAATGCAGCAGTATTAATGGACACTTTATCGGCTCCGGCGCGGAGAATTTTTCTTATATCTTCCATTTCACTTATTCCGCCGCCGACAGTAAAAGGGATAAAAACACTTTCGGCCACCCTTGATACCAGGTCTACCGTTGATTTTCTGTTTTCAGCCGACGCATTTATATCGAGAAAAACAAGCTCGTCGGCCCCTTCTTCAGAATATCTTTTTCCCGCTTCCACGGGGTCGCCGGCATCCCGCAGGTTTTTAAATTCAATTCCCTTTACAACCCTGCCGTCTTTTATATCCAGGCACGGTATTATTCTTTTGGTAAGCATAATTTTGAAAAATTTCTAAGCATTTTTAACCCCTTATCCCCGCTTTTTTCGGGATGAAACTGTACTCCGTAAATATTGTTCCTCGCTACAGCTTATGTAAATTCATTTCCGTAAATTGTAGTGGCACAGACTGTTTCCTCAGATGGCTCTACATAATAAGAATGATCAAAATAAAAGTAAGAACCATTTCCCACTTCTTTAAAAACAGGTGTTTTTTCTTCATATTGAACACTGTTCCAGCCCATATGCGGAATTTTGAGGCCGGCGCCGAATTTTTTAACTTTTCCCTTTATTATATCCAGTCCTGCCGTTTCGCCGTGCTCGCAACTTGAACTGAAAAGTATCTGCAGCCCCAGGCATATACCCAAATAGGGTTTTCCGGAAACTATATTTTTTTTAATTGTTCCTGTAAGCCCCAGCGAGTCCAGGTTTTCCATAGCTTTTTTGAATGCCCCGACACCCGGCAGGACAATTCCGTCGGCTTTATTAATATCATCAGAGGAAGATGAGATTTTTACCGGTGCTTTTATTTTTTCAAACCCCCTGAAAACACTTTTAATATTACCAAGATTGTAGTCAATTACAACTATCATATTTTATATATATCAGAAAAGATTTGAATTTTCAATAAATTTAATATACTATCTTACTGCTATGATGAACCAGATGAGAAAACATATGAAAAAAGTCCTCTGGATAGTCGCCGGACTTTTTATTATCGGAATATTTTTCTGGTACGGAACCGGTGGAATTAAAAACTATGCGGCCAGAGTTAACGGAACCAGGATTGAAATACAGGAGTTCCAGAATGAATTTTCAAGACGCATAAGACGCTACAGGAACGACATTGAAGGTACCGTTACCGACGATGATGCCATGATGATAAGACAGCAGGCGCTTATTTCCCTGATCAACCAGGAGATACTGCTGCAGGAGGCAAAACGCATGGGAATAACAGTTTTCGATGAAGAAATAATACAGACGATAAGAAATCTGCCTCAGTTTCAGCATGAAGGACAGTTCCACAGGGAAATGTACAGAAATGTAGTTCGTTTCAGTTTAGACATGACGCCTGACGAATTTGAGAAAATGATACGCAGCAACATTGCCGTTCAGAAGCTGGAGCAGGCTGTTATTTCCACCGCCATGGTATCAGACCCGGAACTTGAACTTTATTACAAAACAGAGTACGGTTCTATAGATAATTTTCAGGAAAGAGCCATGGAGCTCAGGGAAGAGATCCTGCAGGAAAAAAGAATCTCCCTGTACAGCTACTGGATGGAAAATCTAAGGGATAATGCCCGCATTGATATAAATTTTAATGTTATTCAGCCTCCCCAGAGGCGTGAAACCCAAGACGAACCCGAGAGACTTTTTTAATAAGTTTAGATACGGCACCAGCGGGAAAACCTACCGCATTTAAGTAACTACCCTTCATCCATTTAATATACTTGTCTTTAAGCCCTTGAAGGGCATATCCGCCGGCTTTGTCAAGATTCTTATCGGACAGCTTTTTTATTTCTTCTTCCGGAACTGTTTTCAGCATTAGAATAGTTTTTTCGATAACTTTCTCTCTTCTGCCGTTTTGAAGGTTTTCAGCTAATACTGCCGTGTATACAGTCTGAACTTTGGAATTAAGTTCTTTTATCATACCGTCTGCTTCTGCCGGGCTGTCAGGTTTAAGATATATCTTTCCGCCGCATTCAACTACCGTGTCTGCTGAAACTGCTATTCCAGGCTCTTGAAGTCTGTCAAGGACACTTTCCAGCTTCTTTTCCGCCTGCCTTAAAGCATATTTCCCGGGTTCCTCTCCGGGAAGAGGAGGATCCTCTTCAGTTTCAGGAGCAACTGTTAAAACCGGCACACCTTTAGTCTTTAAAATACTTATTCTCCTTTCGGAAGTAGAAACAAGGTAAATCTTTCTGTCTGCGTAGGCGGCAATTGCCACGGAAACAGTTTTAGCGGCAAGACCGGTAATCCAGCCTGCCATAACAGATGAGATTATTATTAAAGGCAGTAGATAAAAAATACCCGTATGCCTGATTAAAATGAAATAAGCAACTGCGGTTTGAGAAAGTCCGTGTGCAATAGCTCCTGAAACGCTTATTCCGACCGGAGTCAGTTTTCCCAGCGGACGGTAAAGAATGCTCATAACGGCCCAGGAAACAAATCCGCCGCCTAAGCTTAGATAAAAAGCAGGGGACAAAAAAGTCCCAAGCAAAAAGGATCCAAGCATAACTTTGCCTAAAAAAACCTTGAAGGCAAAACGGCTCCCCATCGTTATCAGAGCTACAAGAACAGCCATATTACCCAGTCCCAGTCTGAGCCAGGGAAGAGGCCTGGGGAAAAAGCCTTCAACAGCCTGAAATGCAGCTGCCAGAGCTATAAAGATTCCGATAACGGCAGGGCTGTCTCCTGCATACTTTGCGTTTTTTACCTGTTCAGTCACTACAAATACTCCGGGCATCTGACGGACAACTGCTGACGCAATTGCCGCACAGTACGCATTTTGAAATATCCGTAAGAGGAATATCTTTATCATCAGTATAAAGAGCTCCGTTAGGACATGCGGAAATACAGGCGTAACATTTACGGCAATATAGCAGAGATGTTTCCGCACTTTTGCCGGCGGGATTATTAATTTCCTCTTTCGGGGCGGATGGGTTTTTTCTTATTCTTACAAACAGAATTACTGCTATAGTTATAAAAAAAAGATACCACATACTATTTTAAAAACAATTCTATTGTCATTGAAATTATGGACGCTATTATTAAGACCGCAGGCAAGGCGCCGGCGGCTATTTTTTTAGTATCTTTGAAAACCTGATATAAAATAACACATGAAATTATAAACCCGGCACACCCCGCAGCCAGTCCCGCAAAAAAACCTCCGGCAGCATCGGGAAGAAAAAATATCATAATACCGCCAAAGGAACTGAAAATCACTTTAACCGCGCTTAACCCAAAAAAATTGGACACAGCGTATCCGGATACAATAAAAGTTAGCGGTACCGTCATAAATTTTAGCGTATCAGGAGTATTTTTTCCGAAAAGGAAATAAACAATTCCGGCAAAAGCGGCTGCCAGAGCCACAGCCAAAGCTGACCTGAAAACTTCTTTTAAAGAGGAATACTCAATAAAGCTTCCCGCAGTTTCAATTCCTCCGTAATACATAAAAAGTATTAAAAATAAAGACGCCGCGCTCATGCCGCTATTGATGCTGCAACCTTCTCTTTAATTGCAGATTTAAGGATAAACAATATGATTCCAGCTATAAAAAGACTCTGGCCCGGCGTAAGAATAATAAATTGACGTGCTGACCCTAGCAGAAAACATACTGCAAAGAAACCTGTCGCCGCACTGGCGGCATCTTGAAAACCGGCCTTTTTTCTTCCATTCAAAACTGATCCATATGCAACTCCTCCTATGCAAAGGGCAAACGCAGCAAGATAGGCGGCTGCGTATTCTATTCCTGCTTCCCGGAATACGAAAACCCAAAGAATCCCTGAAATAAAACCAGGAACGGCAACTGCGGCGACTGGACCTGCGCCTGAAGTTTTTTCAGATGGCGCTAACCGCATAATTAGCATACATACCATTATTGCCGCCGCACCGGAAAAACCTATTATAAAACCGTCCGCGATCCCTGCAGCAAGCCCCAGGGCCGGCACAAGAGCGCCGGCCGTACCGCAGCTAACTGCCTTTGTAAGCTTTACTGAGCGCATCTTTAATTGCCTCCAGCAATCCGTCCCGTGACCTGGTAGCCGCTGTAACTACATCAACTTCCGCCGTCTGTTTTTTAATAACCGTACTAACAACCTCGGATTTTGCCGGTTTAAAATACCTTTCTATCTCTTCAGATTCTAAAATATCAATTCTTTCTATATAAAAATAAGGTTTTTCTTCAATACTTATTATTTCAACTTCAATAATAATATCCGAAAAAAATCCTTTACCGCGGCCTATATAAATTCCCGGCCGGTAAGCAGCAATTTCACTTTCCGCTGTATGAAGATTTACAAACACTTCTTTTTCTTTCGTGTCTATAGACAGGAGAATCCATCCCATCGCAAGAACAAATATTAAAAGAATTAAATTTTTAATCATATTGCGGATCTCAACAGTAAAGATGCTAAAAATCCGGGAATACCGAAAAATATAATCATAAGGCTTGCGGCAAAACCGAAAAACATTCTGAATACCGCTCCCTCAGGAATAAGTCCGGGATAAGATAGAACAACTGCAGTAAGTCCAGGAGCTGCGATCCGGGGATCAGCTGTAATAATATAGGCCAGTAAAGCAGCACAGGCAATGCCTGCAAAAATCTGAAAAGGAAGTTTTCTTTTAACAAGAAGTATAACAATGCCTGCTGACAGAGCGATTAAAACCGCGGCCGGTTCATACTGAATGGCCGGTACGTTTCCGGAAAAGGAATAAACAAGTATAAGGGCAATTGCAAAAGAAGGAAACATACCGCGCCTAAAGGAATAAATATTTTTTGAGGCAGCTGAACTGAAAGCAGGAGCAAAAAAAGCAGCCCATAAAGGAATGGTAAAATTTACAGTGAAATTTTCAGTAACACTTGCTGTAAAAACAGTAAATAAAAGACCCCCCAGTACGTACCTGAAGTAAGATGTTTTTATATTATTTTTATTTCCCCGTATAAAACGCGGCAGTTTTTCGCCGGTCAGAAAACCGGCCGTTGAAAGTAATGCCACCGGAATTGCCTGTATTCTATATATGCTGATAAGCAAAAACAATGGAAAAACGGCCGCCGCAACCTGGATATACCAGTGGTTTAAACCTTTTCCGCAATGTATGAAAGGGGGGATATTTGTCTTCACTTTCTCTTTCTTCATTTATCCACCCATCCGGGGCAAAAATATCCGCAAAGGCCGCAATTCACGCATCCGGGATGATGTTCTGAAGAGTCAGCTTTTCCGTTAAGACTTAATATTTTTTTACTGCGCGGGACTTTTAACAGAACCGGACAGATTTCGATACAAATCCCGCATCTGCAGCATTGTGAGAGACAAACAGGGTTATCTGACAGGACACTTATTAAATTTTTACCGGTTATAGTTTCTTTCAGATTTTTAAGCGGCCGGCCATACAGGGGATCTCCCTCTATAATAAGCCGGGCTCCGCTGATCCCTATTCTGCCCAGAAGAGTCTGCAGGGTCATATCTCTTACCGCTTTTACGTAGTAAACATTATTTTCATTAAGGACGCATATTATGTGGCTGACAGTTTCTCCCTTTAGCTCCATGCTGTGATTATAAAGGCTCAGACAATTTTCGGGAGAAATAATAAGCGTCCCGCTTTTTCCCGGAAAATAATCTTTCTTCTGGCGAAGACACCACCGGGCAAACACTTCTTCCATTCCAAGTGGGTAGCGGTCATTAAGCAGTTTTTCATAAACATTAGGGGTTTTTTGCACCAGGGGTAGCATCGATGACAGAAGCTTTTTGTTGTTTTTAGGGAGGTATACAACCCCGACTTCACTTCCGAAAGCAGTCATAAACATTTCAAGGCCTAATATGATTTTATGGGATTCTTTTTCAGCGAGTATAGACCTTAAGCCTGAACACGGTGAAATTTCCAGCTGGTTTAAAATAATTCTGCCGCAACCGGTTTTTTCTATTTTAGACGTTTCGGAGGGGCTGTATATACCGCTTTTTATGCTAAGGTTTCTTATTTCTTCCCTGCCTACATAACCGGGCAATTTTTTAATTTTGCCTTCCCCGGCCGGCAACAGGTTTATTTCGGTAATTTTTTTGGGGGACTGTCTTATATTTAATTTTGCCCTGAGCGTCTTCAACTGCAGCTGAAAATCCTGGCTGTATTAAAATGAATTTCGGCGGTATCGTCAAGAAGGAGCGCATATCCACCGGCAAAAACTACCGAAGCAGGTATTTTATGCCTTAAGGCAAAATCTTTTATAATACGGTCTCTGTCTTCAAGGTCGCTAATAGAAAGATTAAGTCCCCCGAGCTGGTCTTTTTCGTACGGGTCGGCGCCCGCGATGTAAACAACAAAATCGGGACTGAATCTTTTTTCAATTTCACGAAGAGCCTTTTCAAGGGTCAAGTTGTAATCAGCCCCAAACGTACCGTCCGCCAATCCTATATCCATGTCTGACTTTTCCTTATAAAGAGGATAATTATTTTCCTGGTGGATGGAAAAAGTAAAAACTTCGCTGTTATCCTTAAAAACAACTGCCGTACCGTTTCCCTGATGAAGGTCACAGTCGATAATAAGAACTTTCATTCCTTTTTCGTTCATAGCGGCTGCGCCCAAAGCGGCGTCATTAAATACGCAGAATCCCTCCCCGTGATCCGGATATGCGTGATGAAAGCCGCCGCCAAGGTGCACACAAAAATCCTGTTCAAGAGCCAACCGGCATGCAGACATAGTTCCTCCGGCGCAAAGAAAATTTGAGCGGGCAAGCTCTTTTGAATAGGGAAGCTCCAGCTTTATTTCGTCCGCGTAGGAAAGCGTCCCATCTTTTATTTTACTTATATACTCCCGGGTATGTACTTTAAGAAGTTCTTCGCCTGTAGCAGGTTCGGGACTTATAAAATCTTTTTCTCCGTACAGGCCCGATTTGATAAGTTTTTCTTTAACCAGGCGGTATTTTGCAGTAGGGAACACGTGCAGCCCTATATCAACTTCATAAAATGGAGAATAAACTGCTTTTTTTCCCGAGCTCAAAACAACAACTTACCAGGTGTACCTTACTTTTCCGCCTATGGTTATACCCAGTATCCTGCCGGCGGCGGAACCTGAAGTTAAAAAACTCCTGGCCCCTACAAACCATTTCCAGTTTTCGCTGACAGGGAATATCTCCATTCCCACTATTTGCTGGAAACCAAAATTGGTGGTAGGCGTATGAGAATACCAGTCACCCGGTTTTCCGTCTGGATTCACCCTGTGGTCATCCGTGGGCTCAATTCTGTACCATACATTATACAGGCCTACTCCCCCCCCTATGTAAAAATTATCGTAAACCGTGTATATAAAATTCAGCGTAACCGGAACAACGCTCAGGCGGCGCCGTATTTCCTTGCCAGCATCTGCTATAACCTCGGGAATTTTATTCTGCCCCAGGCCGTAATCCTCCACATCTGACTCTTTATAATTCTCAGCCAGTTCACTGCCGAAATAATATGCAAGTCCGAATTCCATCATGGGATTCACATCCGTCTTGGTAATAGTAGCGGCTATTCCGGGCGAAAGGATTCTGCCTTCTTTACCCCCGGCACCTACAACCAGCCCAAATTCGCCTCCAAGCTCCCAGACTTCCCAGGCCGAAGCACACAGGAACCCCGGAACCAGAAGTAAAGCCAATATAAAAATAGTCAGTGTTTTAATTTTCATTTTTCACTCTCTTTAAAAAGATATTCAAGCAGGGCCTGCTGTATATGAAGACGATTTTCGGCTTGATCAAAAATTGCCGAATTTTTTCCATCCATTATTTCGTCCGTTATTTCCTCTCCCCTATTGGCCGGCAGGCAGTGCATTACTATAAAATCTTTTTTTGCTTTTGAAACAAGACTTTTGTTTACCTGATATTTACTGAAGGTTTTTTTTCTAATTTCTTCTTCGTCTTCGTCTCCCATGCTGACCCATACGTCCGTATATATCACATCAGCATCACTGACGGCAGTATGCGGATCTTTTTCCAGCCTGATATCTGGGTTAATTTTTTCCATTTTTTCAAAAACATCTTCTGATGGTTCAAAGCCTTCCGGTGAAGCAACCGTGAGCTTAAAACCCAATACACCAGCCGCGTTTATAAGTGAATTGCATACATTGTTTCCGTCACCGATGTATACCATTTTGATTTTATTAAAATCAAACCCTTTTTTCTCACATATAGTCATAACATCGCCCAGCGCCTGGCAAGGGTGAAGAAGATCTGTAAGCCCATTAATTACCGGTACTGAAGCGCTTTCGGACAGCGCAACAGCATCGAAATGAGAAAAAGTTCTTATTATAACAGCATCAACATAGCGGGAGAGGGTCTTTGCAGTGTCTCCTATTGTTTCCCCCCTGGAAAGCTGAAGAGCCTCGCTGCCCAGGTACATGGCCTGTCCGCCAAGGCGCTGCATCGCAACAAAGAACGATACATTTGTCCTGGTAGACGGTTTTGTGAAAATCATTGCCAACACTTTTCCGCCGGCTTCACATGAGGGGTGTGATCCTTTTTTAAATTCTATTGCTCTCTTTATTATTTTTACGAGTGTTTCCGCTTTATAATCCGTAAGCGTAATGAAATCTTTTTTAGTCATTTTTAATACCGTTACGGTACGATAGACGTACCTGCTCTGCCTTCTGCGGAAGCCTGTATATTTTCGGGGGATGTTATAACGGCTTTTTTGCCTCCACCCCTAAGATATTCCAGGGCCGCTTCTATTTTAGGAAGCATACTACCGGGAGCGAACTGCCCCTCTTTTATATATTTTTCAGCTTCCTTTACCGTAATCATGTCCAGTTTCTTTTCATCCGGCTGGCCGAAATTGAGACACACTTTATCAACAGCCGTTGAAATTATAAACATATCAGCATTTATATCGCGCGCTAAAAGCGAAGAGGAAAAATCCTTGTCAATTACGGCTTCAAGACCGGAAATAATTCCGTCTTTGCGCCTGTATACAGGCACACCGCCGCCGCCGACTCCTATAACGCAAAAACCCTCTCTAACAAGAACTTCTATCGCTTTTTCCTCAATAATTTTTTTTGGTATGGGTGACGGAACAACCCTGCGCCAGCCGCGGCCGGCGTCTTCATGAACATCCCAGCCCTCATTATTTTTCTTGTCCAGCGCTTCATTCTTATCCATAAATGGACCTATCGGCTTTGAAGGAGTTTTAAATGCCGGATCCTTCCTGTCAACCAGTACGCGCGTAACAACCGTCACCGCTTCCTTTTCTATACCTCTTTTTTCAAATTCGTTTTTAAGCACCTGCTGAAAAATATAACCTATAGCTCCCTGTGAGTCCGCACCGCAGGAATCAAGCGGAACAGTATGAAGTCCCAACTGTTTATTAGTGCATTCCGAACGCATAAGGATATATCCCACCTGAGGGCCGTTACCGTGAGTTATAACAACTTCCCAGCCTTTCTCTATAAGTCCCACGATACTTCTTACTGTTTCAACAACCGCGCTGTACTGGTCTTTTACACTCTGATGCTGTTTATCTTTTATTAGAGAATTGCCGCCCACTGCTATTATTGCTGTCGGCATAACCTTTCCTCCTTTAAACTGATGCAAATTTTTAAAATTCGTTTCAAAATCAGTCTGACATAGTAAGAGCCATAACCGCCTTTTGTACATGCAGCCTGTTTTCAGCTATGTCATATATTATGGAGCGGCTGCCGGAGGCTACTCCATCGGTAACTTCATGGCCCCTGTCCACAGGCATGGGGTGAGAAAAAAGCGCGTTATTAGAAATTTTCATTTTTTTCTCGTCACATATCCAGTCGGTCAACTTAAGAGCCTTTTCTACTTCTTTTTGTTTATTTAATTCTCCCCCCTCATAAGCTTTTTCACTCATCCAGTTTCTTGAATAAACGATATCAGCGCCTTTGTATGCCTGAACAGCGTCATCGGTTTTTGAAAATTCAGATCCATTTTCAGAGCAATTTTTCTGCACAGTATTAATTACATCTTCTTCAAGGGCATACCCTTCCGGATGTGCCAGACGGACATTCATTCCCAGCCTGGAACATATAAGCATACTCTCCTGCAGTGAACAATGAGAGCGGGCAAGAGCGCCGTGGCCCCAGGTATGCAGTATTGTTTTGCCTTTCAAATCATTACCGGTATGCTTTCGGTATCCCATAACATCGGCAAGTCCCTGGCAGGGATGGTATTTGTCGTGGGCCATGCTGATAACGGGTATGTTGCAATGTTCTGCATATTCCCTGATTATGTTTTCTCCTTCTCCGTAAGCGTTTATCTTGTCCTCAAGTATACGTATACCCAGTCCGCATCCGTATCTGTCCATTACTTTTGCAGCGTCTTCTATTGTTTCCCCGGCTGTTTTTTTGCTTTTTAGTCTCATAGTCTTAGGTTCAAGGAAAAGAGCATGCCCTCCAAGCTCTGTAGCAGCTATCTCAAAAGACTGTCGGGTGCGGACTGAGGGGTTATAAAAGAACATAAGAAAACTTTTGTTTTGAAGTATGCAGGTAAACTCAGGGGAAAATCTTTTTTTCTTCATTTCTTCGGCAAGTTCCAGCGCCTGCATAAGTTCCTCAACTTCCCAATCCTGAGTTGTTATGAGGTCTTTTCCTTTCAAGTTCATTTTAATCATTTATGTAATCCTCTTTAAAAACAATTAATTATAAATTATTAAATATTACCGCCCATTATAAGAGCCATTACGGCTTTATGGGCATGAAGCCTGTTTTCTGCTTCATCTACCACTACAGACTGCGGGCCGTCTATCACATCATCCGTCACTTCCTGCCCCCTGTCAGCTGGCAGGCAGTGCATATAAATACCGTTTTTATCAGTAAGCTCCATCTGCTGCTTTGTAGTCATCCATCCTTTTGCCAGATCATTTACCCGTTTAGCTTCTGCGTGGTCCTGTTCTTTTATTTTCTTTCCTGTTTCGGGGTCAAAATAATTAAAGCAGGCATGCGCGCCCCAGGCCTTTGGATATACTACGTGAGCTCCTTCAAATCCTTTATTAAAATCATTAATTATTCTGAACCCCGAACTATTCTGCCTTGAGTATTCTTCGCATTTTGAAATAACCTGCTCATCCAGATCGTATCCTTCGGGATGGGACAGGGTTACATCCATACCCATAAGAGTTGCAGCCAGTATTACGCTTTGGGGAACTGCCCTGGGTTTTTCAATAGAACCCGAATAGGCAAAAGACATTGTCATCTTAATTCCTTTAAATGTGCCGAATTTTTCTTTCACTGTCATCATATCGGCAAGCGCCTGGCACGGATGATATTTATCACACTCCATATTTATTATCGGGATAGCCGCATATTCGGCAAACTCTTCCATGGTAGCATGGGCAAATCCATAGTTCCACCCGGCCGGAGGACCGTACATTCTTATTGCAATAGCGTCGCCTATGCGGCTTAGCACCTCGGCTACGTCTTTTATCCTTTCGGTTTTATAAGGTATATCAAAGCCTTTTCTTGCGGGAGTATATGTTTTTCCCGGCTCAAGTGAACAGTGGAACCCGCCAAGCTGCTGGATGCCGGCATCAAAAGTGCTTCTTGTCCGCAAAGACTGATTAAAAAACATAGTGAAAAGGGTTTGGGCTTTAAGTATTTTTGTTGTGTCTTTTTCGGCGGCAAATCTTTTTTTAAGCATGAAGGCCAAATCTAAAATCTTTTCCCAGTCCTGCCGTGAATAATCGATTTCAGGCTTAAGCCAGTCCCGCCCCTTAAAATTGTTATTTTTCATTCAATTTCTCCTCTAAACTAATGCTTTTAATGCTACCATAAACAATCCTTAGTGTCAATCTATTGTAAGCTCTATTTCTTGTGAATATGAAACGTTTTCCCACCAATTTCCCGCCGCGGCCCTTATTTTGTAGTTCCCGGGATTAAGATGCGAATTCTCAAATATAAGATCGTAAGGAGGATTCTGTTGGGGATGCCCGGTTTTTCTCCATCCGCTGCCATCGTCTATTTCAAGCCATACTCTTGTTATATTCTCCCCTCTGACATCGGTAATAACGCTGTGAGCGGCTGCTATATGCGGGTGCCTTTTAAATTCGCTAATCTCGATAAAAGGCTCCGGGCTGTCGGCTTCTACCAGTTTTATGGCTATTGCAGGCTTAAAATACCTTATAACGGATTTTTCTCCGTTATCTTTTATTATATAAGTGTTCTCGTCCTCCCCGGAACCTATTCCTGCAGCAAGAATCGGCGCAACGGCCGTTGTGTCAAGAAACCTGTCATTTCTGAAAAGAAAAACTAAATTTTCCGCCGCTGATGAGATATCGTTAATATCTATTTCTGTAAAAAACCACCTGCTTCCCCCTACATCTCTCCAGGCTTCTACAGGCGAACCCTCCAGGGGTATTTCATCCGTAGCTGCGAGCAAACTTCCGGAAGGTATATTGTCAATAGAATTTGAAACCCCTATTTTTATCCTGCCGGGCCTTTCCGGAAGTTCCGGCACAGACAGCTCTTCCTCTTCGGCCATTATTTTTATTACTTCTCTCATTTGGCCAAGTGTTTTGGCCCGGCCAAGACACGCACCGGCAAAAGCCCTCTCATATCCCTGCGTATCAACGGGGGGCAAGACCGCAACCCACTTCTGCGTATAACCTACGTACCAGTTTCCGTCCCAGCCACCGCCGGCAAAAAGTGAATATTCACCGGGGGCAGGAAGTTCTCCTACAAATTTAACACCTTCGGCAGCTAAAGAAATAACTGCAGGCGTAAATAATAATATAAACGCTATTATCATTTTCATAATCATTTGTTTTCAGCTTCCCTTCGGATAAATGCAGGCAGCCCCGAAAAAAACTTAACGGCATCATCCAGCTGTTTTAACTCTACTTTTTCACCTGCGCTGTGGCACTGTCTTTCTTCTCCCGGGCCGAAACCCATTGTAGGAATACCAAGTTCTCCGGCCGTATATGTCCCGTTTGTGCAGAAAATCCATATTATTGAAGGAGCCTCACCCAATATTTCCCGGCGGCATTTCATCCCGGCAGAAATAAGCGGATGCTTCTCTTCTAAACTCCAGGGTTTAAAATATTTTTTAATTACTTTAATTTTATCCCGTTCTTCTATAAAAGAGTGAAATTTATCCAGTATTTCCTCTTCCGTTCTTCCGGGAGCAGAACGGTAATCACAATATATACTGCACATTTCAGGTATTACATTTATATTTTTATTCGGTGTTTCTATTTTTGTTACAGATACAGTGTCTCCTGAAGTTTTTTTATTAATTTTTTTTATTCTTTCAGCTATTTTCATGGCACGGTATATTGCGTTCTCGCCGTCCTGCGGCCTGCTGGCGTGCGAGGACCGCCCTTTAACGTCTATCCTGACTCCCAGCCGGCCCCGGTTTCCCCTTGCTACCATAAGCCTTGACGGCTCACCTATTATTATAAAATCAGGTTTTATGTCCGAACGCTGAAAAAAATCTTTTAACCCGTTTCCTTCGCTCACCTCCTCGCGAACGCTTGCCAAAACATATAACGTAACACCTGTAACATCCGCTGCCGCTGCTCCGTAAACCATTGCGGATATAGAACCTTTGTCGTCACAGGCACCACGTCCGTATAAAAAACCGTCTTTTTCAACTGCTCCGTAGGGGTCTGTTTCCCATTCGTTTCCGGGTTCCACCACATCCATATGAGCATCATACAGAATTTTAACTTTACCTTTTCCTCTTATGCCGCAAACATTGCCGCCGGATGTTATTATTTTATCATATCCCAGCTTTTCCATTTCAAGTTTAACGGCCCGGGCGACAGCTTCCTCCTGTCCGGACAGGGATGGAATTTTTACAATTTTTCTCAAAAAATCACTGTGACCTTTCACTTGATATTCTCCCATACTTTTTCTGAAATCTCCCTGCATTTCTCAAGAATTTCTGATTCGTTTACGGTAAGTATCTTTTTATGCCTCATAACGGTCTTCCCGCCACATATAGTTGTGTCAACATCTGAAAAAATCATACCAAACAAAAGATGCCCCATAAAATTATTTTCATTGAGCGGCGTGGCGGGATCATAATCTATTATCGCTATGTCGGCGGAATTTCCGGGTGCGATTTCTCCGGCATCCCATCCTGTAATATCTCTTAAAATCTTAGGATTATTACTTAAAAGCATTTCCGGAGCCTGAGTAAAAGCTGCATTGGGATCTTTGTACTCATTCCTTGCCAGCAGAAAAGCGGCTCGCATCTGAGACAGCATATCCGAGCTCATTCCATCCGTCCCCAGTCCAACCCTGATCCCTTTATGCATCATATCAAGTACTTTAGCATAACCTACAGCGTTATTCATATTGCTTTCAGGGTTATGAATAACCGATGCACCCGACTCTTTTATAATATTCATTTCCTCCCCGCTTAAATGAACACCATGAATCAAAAGGGTTTTTTCGTTAAGTATTCCAGCGTCCCGAAATCTTTCCACAACTCCTTTTGAATATTTTTCGCGGGTTTTTTTCCCGTCTTCCAGAGCCTCGCAACAGTGCACATGAATTCCACACTTAAAATCTTCTGCAATTTCTGCGCTCCTTTTCAGTGTTTTTTCCGAAACCGTAAAAGACGCGTGCAGGCCTACCATTCCTTTTATGCAGTCTTTTTTCTTTCTTAAAAAACGCTCGTTTTCTTCAAGGCCCCTTACTCCTTTGCCATATCTATCAGAAGCACCAAGGCATAAAACTGCCATTATGCCTGTTTCTTCAACCGCGCGGCTTATCTCGTCCAGACTGCCTATCTGGTAAGACTGACTTTCATGATGGTCTACTATATGGGTCACCCCATGCCTTATACACTCCATGAGAGGGACAAGAGATGAATAATAAATAGCTTCCCCAAAAAGAGCTTTGTCAAGTTTCCACCAGAGCTTTTCCAGTATTTCGGAAAAATTTTTGGGAGCAGGCCCCGGAACCGTCAACCCCCGGGCAAATGTAGAATAAAGGTGATGATGTGCATTAATAAAAGAGGGCATTATCACTTTGCGACGGGCATAAATTATATCTGCCTGCTTATATTTTAATTTTAATTCATCCGTTTCCCCTATTTCCTTTATGTTTTTTCCTTCTATTACAACAGAGCCGGGATTAATAACACGGCCACGGCGGCCCATTGTGACAACGGTTCCCCCTTCAATAAGTACTGTCATTTACAGATCCTTTCCTTACCTCTCTTACTCCGGCAGTTCTATGTTAAGGATTCTTGCAACAAATTCTGCTCTATTGCGGATCCGGACGTCATCATCATCCAGGGCTTTTTTTACAGCTTCTTCTATTGCAGGTGTTTTCTCTCCTATATCTACCAGGGCGGCGATGGCGCGGCGCCGGATATCCACATTTTCAGAGTCCATAGATTCAAGAACAATATCCAAACCATCCGTTATACCGTGCTTGCCAAGTGATGCAGCTGCAGTTACGGCAAGTTCCATATTTTCTTCCTTTATGAGATCTTTAAGCGTTCTTTCGCTTTCCGAGGTTCTAAAGTCACCCAAAGTTTCCGCAGAATAAATTCTGACATTTAAATTTTCGTCACTGTCAGCAGCCCTTTCGGCAACCGCCGACGCAGCATCTTCCTCACCGAGACGCCCCAGGGATCTCGCAGCCTGCGCTCTTATCCTGCTGTCTTCAGCTTTCTCAAGAGCTTCTATAAGCGGCTGGACAGCCTGCACATCTCCTAAGAGCCCCAACACCTGCGCCGCACTTATTCTGACCCCAACATTACCGTCGTCCTTCAATCTTTCTACTATAGCAGGAACCGCCCGGCGGTCTCTTATAAAACCAAGAGCAACAACTGCATTTATTCTGACGCTCCTGTCCGGGTCGTCAAGTACACCTATAATAGAGTCTACCGCTTCACGCGACCTTAAAGAACCAAGAATATCTACTGCCTCTGAACGTATCGATGCATCACTGTCTTGCAGCATATCTATTATCACCGGAACGCTTTCGGGATCTCTTATGTCTCCAAGCTGCCTGAGCCCTTCCCTGCGTACAGACATTTCAGGCGAACTTAGCATTTCAATAGCCTGAGCAGTTCTATCTTCATCAGCGTAAGCAGAAGATGCTGCAGCAGCAAATACTGCGCTAAACAATAAAATTTTTAAAATCATTTTTCCTCCTATATTCTTCATCTTTCAAATCTTTGATTCATTTCCTCAAGCGCCTGTAACGCCGCTCTGCGTACTCTTGAATCAATATCGTCCATCGCGCGCTCAAGAAAAATTCTTGATCTCTCGGGCCCAGCCTTGCCGATTACAAGGCATGCGGCTGCCCTTACCCTGGCATCCGAAGAACTTATTCCCTCAACCGCAGTACTAACACCGGCAGAAGAGTCTGACTTTGCCAGTGCCAAAGCAGCATTCATCCTGACCATTGCATTTCTATCTTCAAGCGCGCCCCTGAGCGCAACCGCAATAGTTCCCGCTGTATTGAACTGGGCAAGAGCCAGCGCAGCATTTTCTCTTACAACCGCCGCAGGGTCTTTCTCCAGAAGAGCCATAAGCAGTTCTTCGGCTCCATATATTTTTCT
>PWMP01000030.1 GCA_003558145.1 Elusimicrobiota bacterium | reverse complement strand
TCTTATAAGCAAGCCGGTCGTTGAACCAAGTTATAAGCACTTGCATAAATTTGACAACTTCGGGAATACCTGATAGGATGTTCAGTAAATGAACAATGCTGAAATATCAACAAAAGAATACAGGGTAATAGACGCCATATCAAGAAACCCCAAACTATCCCAGCGGGACATATCCCGTGATGCAGGGCTGTCTCTGGGGCTAACTAACATACTTATAAACCGGCTCGCCAAAAAAGGTTATCTGAAGGCTAAAAAACTGAAAGCCCGCAGGATACGCTATATGATAACCCCCGAAGGCCTTAAGGAAAAAACTAAAAAGACCTACAGGTTTATGAAAAAAAGCCTCAAGGCTGTAAGCAGCCTGCGCGGTACAATAGAAAACTATGCTCTTGTCAGATACAAAGAGGGCATAAAAATTTTCATTATAATAGGCCATGGCGAACTTTCTGACATTGCCGAGCTTACTTTAAGGGCAATGCATCTTGAAGGTATCAGCATAGAAAAAAAGCAGAAATTCAACGGTTCCCGTCAGGGTGCCGTCCTTAATGCCGCTCCCGAAAAAATAGATGGCAATAATGTTCTGGACATATGGAGCAAGGCCGGGAAAATTTACGGCGGAGCCTACGAGTTTTAAAATGAAATTAAAATACGAAGACGCCGATAAATTAAATAAAAAAATAGTTTCCATAGTAAAGAAACACCTTAAAAGAAAACATTTCAGGATTTTTGTTTTCGGTTCAAGAGTTTCTTCAGAAAACAGCAAATTTTCAGATATAGATATAGGAATAGAGAGCCGGGTAAAAATACCCGGGAGTATAATGACAAAAATAAAAGAGGAGATAAATAACATAAGGACACTGTATTCTTTTGATGTAGTTGACTTTAAAAGAACTTCTAAAGATTTCAAAGAAAAAGCGTTGAGTCAGAAGGAGGTCCTGTATGAACAGTGAATATTTAGAGCAATTTGAAAGGGCAATTGAAAAACTGCAGCAGGCGCTTGAAGAACCCAGAAATGATTTTATCAGGGACAGTGCCATAAAGAGATTTGAAATATGCTACGAACTTTCCTGGAAGCTGATAAAAAGATATCTGAAGGAAAAAGGAATCGAAAGTATTTCCCCCGGAGACTGCTTTAAAGAAGCCTACAGGCAAAAACTGATAGAATACAATAACAAGTGGCTTGATATGATAGAAGACAGGAACTTAACGAGTCATATTTATAACGAAAAAACGGCAGAAGAAATATACGCTAAACTGGGCGGATACCTGAAATTATACGAAAGACTTGCGTCAAACATAAGGAAGGATATACAATAATAATATGCATGCAGGAAAAATAATGCGGTAAAAGATGAAACAAAAAAAAGTATGAAAATAAAATCAAAACTTAGATTTCTCTCCAAACTGACCCGCCTGTTTGACAGGAGGGAAAGGTGGCAGTTTGCCGGAGTAATGACTGCGGCCCTGGCGATGGCCCTGTTTCAGGCTCTGGGCGTGGCCTCCATAATACCCTTCATAAGTTTGGTTATGAGGCCGGAAATAGTACTTGAGAACCAAATCCTTTCCCGGATCTACGGTTTACTGGGCTTTGAAACGGTAAGGTCTTTTATGCTTTTCGCCGGTATCGTAATGCTGGCTATAATAGTAATAGGAAACCTGGTATTTATGGTAACCATATGGCTCAAAACCCGCTTTGTCTACAGGAAAAACCATCGCCTTTCATCGGACCTTCTCAAGAAATACCTGTCAATGCCCTATTCATATTTCCTTAACAGGAATACGGCTGACTTAAGCAAGAATATACTTTCCGAAGTGGGATCCCTTACAACCGGATTTTTAATGCAGATAATGGAAATAATAATAGACATTATAATTATTCTTCTTATATTCCTTACCCTTATTTTAATCAGTCCCCTTGCCACGGCAACAATTTTCCTGATATTCTGTATATTCTACGGATTCATATACAAATCAAAATTCCGCGGCCGCCTTAAGAAAAAAGGAAATAGAAGGCTAAAGGAAAACCAGGGCCGTTTCCAGGCCGCTTCAGAGGCCCTGGGAGGGATCAAGGACATCAAGCTTATGGGAAGGGAAGGATACTTCATAAGCAAGTTCAAGGGCCACTCGCTTAAGATGTCAGACCTTCTGTCCTGGAATGCGGTAGTCGGCCAGATTCCCAAATACTTCATAGAGATAATAGCCTTCGGCGGGGTGATAGCGTTTATCCTTCTTTTAATTATTACCGAAAGGGATATAGCGAGCATAATACCTATGGTCAGTTTCTTTGCCTTTGCCGGGTACAGGATAATGCCCACTATGAACAGGATGTTTGTTGCCTTTACCAAGATTCAGTTCAACAGGGCTATCCTGGACAGGGTTTACACTGATATGACAGAAGAGACCTATGAAACAAAAGATTTTAAAACTGCCGAAGAAAAAAAGAATATAATGAGATTTGAGAAATCAATAGAATTCAAGAATCTTTCCTTCGCCTACCCTGGTATGAATGAATACGTCTTAAAGGATATAAATATGCAAATAGACAAGGGTCACTCCGTAGCCGTAGTTGGACCGACAGGCACTGGCAAGACAACCTTTGTGGATATAGCTCTTGGCCTTCTAACTCCAAGCGAAGGAAAAATAGAGGTTGACGGCATTGAAATCACACATAAGAACCTGAGAAGCTGGCAGAGAAACCTTGGCTATGTTCCCCAGTTCATATACCTCACGGATAATACCTTAAAAAGAAACATAGCCTTCGGAATTCCCGATGAAGAAATAGACATGGAAAAGATAGAGAAAGTGGCAGAAGCGGCAAACCTTTCAGATTTCATAAAGACGCTCCCAAAAGGTTACAATACAGTAGTGGGTGAAAGGGGTGTAAGACTTTCCGGCGGCCAGAGACAGAGAGTTGGCATAGCCAGGGCCCTTTACGGTGATCCCCAGGTCCTTGTTCTGGACGAAGCCACAAGCTCCCTTGACGGCATAACCGAAGAATCTGTACTGAAAGCCATAGAAAATATATCAAAACTTAAGACAACAATCACAATCGCCCACCGACTGACAACTGTAAAAAAATGTGATATAATCCATCTCATTGAAGACGGGAAAATAACCGACAGCGGCAGATATAATGAGCTGCTGGAAAGAAACGCACAGTTCAGGGCTATGGCGGGGGAGAAATGAATTTTTCACAAAAAGACCGGAAAATTCCCGGATTTAGAAAAAAATAGTTATCAGAACAGAGTTGTCGCTAAAAGTGTCGGTAAAAAAACAGGACACCTGGAAATAATTGGAAAATGAACAAACAGATAACAGATTTAATAAATATTGGAGAAAGTTATAAAACTGAATTCAAAAAAAGTATAGACAAGACAATCGGCAGAGAGATGTGCGCTTTTGCAAACAGCAGCGGAGGGCGAATTTTGGTCGGGGTGGATGATAAGGGCAATATTACAGGTTGCAAGACAGGTAATACCGATAAGTCAAGGATACAGGACATAGCAAGAAACATTGACCCTTCGTTAACTGTGATAATAAGAAGTTATGGTAATATTATGTTAATTGATGTCCCGGAAGGCGATAAAAAACCATATAGTTTCCAGGGGAAATTTTATCTGAGATTTGGCAGTAATTCTCAAAAGTTGAGAAGAAATGGAATAAGAGATTTCTTCCAAAAACAGGGGCTGGTTAAATTTGACGAAAAAACAGATAAGGATTTCAGGTTTGAATATGATTTCAACAACGGCGCCTATGAGGAATTTTTAACCAGAGCCGGTATAGGCATCAGAATTCCTCAGGAAAGGCTGCTTGAAAATTTGAGTTTTATTAAAAACGGAAAGCTAAATAATGCCGGCATACTCTTTTTTTGTAAAGACATAAATAGATTTTTTTTAAATGCCAATATAACCTGTGTCTTGTACCAGGGTGATTCACGGTCTAAAATACTTGATAAAAAAGAATTCAGCAAAGATCTAATAACTAACTATGAAGACACAATATCCTACCTGAAGAATAAACTTAATACCGAATATGTTATTAAAACCGAAAGGGAAGAATATTTAGAATTGCCAGAAGATGCCCTAAGAGAATCGGTTTTGAACGCGATAGCCCATAGGGATTATTTTTCGCCCTCCCATATTCAGGTAAATATTTGGAAAAGTTCTGTTGAAATATTAAATCCTGCTTCATATCCGGATAATATTACTTTAGAAGATCTAATTATAGGCAGTCACCCCAAGAATCTATTTTTATTCTCTATGATGCAGCGTGCGGATTTAGTTGAAAAAATAGGAACTGGCATAGACAGGATTAAAGATGCAATGAGAGAATATAGACTTGAACTGCCCGGGTTTGAATACAAAAAAATTTGGTTTAAAATTAGAATTAACAGGCCTGATCTGGATAAAAACAGTTACCAAAATAGAATTGCCGGAGAAAAGTTCGGAGAAAAGTTCGGAGAAAAGTTCGGAGAAACTCAGGAGAAGATTTTGAAGTTAATAAATGAAGATAAAACTATTACAACAAAAGAAATGGCAAACGAAATTGGAATCACACAAAGGGCAATTGAAAAAAATATTGCAAAATTAAAGTCAAAAGGGATTTTGGGGAGAAAAGGTTCCAAAAGGAAAGGTAATTGGGAAATTAAAAAATAAAATTGATTTAATTAAATG
>PWMP01000135.1 GCA_003558145.1 Elusimicrobiota bacterium | reverse complement strand
GTCTATCTTTCGCTTGACGTACATGCTGCCTGCCCGAATACGGTAATCGAGGCTCTTGCTTCCGGGATTCCTGTCATCGGGTTTGATACGGGTGCACTGAAAGAGCTTGTGGGCGATAAGGGCGGTATTATTGTTCCCTACGGATCAGATCCGTGGGAGCTCGGCTTTCCCGATGTTGATGCCCTTTGTGATGCTGCTATCACGGTTAAGAATAACTGGGAAAGCTATTCAAACCAAGCGCGCAGGCTTGCAGAGCAGAACTACGACATCAATGACGTGGTTCAGCAGTACATCGATGTAATTGAGAGCGAAATAAGAAGAGAGCAACCCTCTTGATATGGGAGGATCAATACATTACTTCACAAACATGGCGCCTCACTACAGGGGGCTTCTGTGGCGGATTCTGGCTGAGGATGACAGCCTGAATATGAACTTCTATTTCGGAAGCTCATTGAACGGCAGCATTAAGGAGATTGATTTCAACGACCCTTTCTGGAAGAACCGCAAACAAAAATTGCGCAGGCTGAAAAACCGGCGTATTGCGGGGCGAATTGTTTGGCAGAGCGGGGTAATTCGAAAAATTATCAGCAGCAACATAAGCGGTGCACTGTTTTTGGGCGATATGAATATTCTCTCGACCTGGATTGCGGCCCTGCTTTTAAAATTGAGGGGTATTGAAGTATACTTTTGGGGGCACGGTTTTACCGGCAAAGAGAACCTGCCTGTGAAATGGCTGAGGACCCTGTTTTATCGGCTGGCAGATGCTCATTT
This sequence comes from Elusimicrobiota bacterium, assembly GCA_003558145.1. Classification (GTDB taxonomy): domain Bacteria; phylum CG03; class SLGR01; order SLGR01; family PWQF01; genus PWMP01. Next base: position 3,928 of record PWMP01000135.1, on the reverse strand, counting down.
TCTCTATGGAAACCGCGCAAAGGATTTGATGCTGGAATACGGTTTTAGCGAGAAAAAACTCTATGTTGTGTTCAATTCACTTGATTACGACACCCATTTGGCACTGAGAAACCGGGCTTATATTGAAAAAGAGATACCGGATCTGTTCGGACAAGACGAAAAGCCGCTGCTTGTTTTTATTGGGAGGCTGACCCCTGTGAAGCGGCTTGATCTCCTGATAAAAGCCTTATCAAAATTAAACAGCGAATCCTATCGTGTAAACCTGCTGATTATCGGCGACGGTGAAATGAGAGAAAGCCTGGAAGAGCTGGCATCGCAGCTGCTCGAGCCCCGGACCTACAGATTTTATGGTGCCTGTTATGATGAAGAAATGATAGGAAAACTGCTATCGTCAGCCGATCTTTGCGTGTCGCCGGGCAATGTGGGCCTAACTGCCATCCACAGCCTGAGTTTCGGAACGCCGGTATGTACGCACTCCAATTTCAGCCGCCAGATGCCTGAATTTGAGGCGATTGAATCTGGCAGAACAGGCTTTTTTTTCAGGGAAAACGATCCGGATGATATGGCGGAAAAGATCAGGGATTGGTTCGGCAAGGCGGTTCCGCGTGATAAAGTGCGCCGGGAATGCTATTCTGTGATCGACCGGAAGTACAATCCATACATACAACTTGAAACGTTTAAACTGGGGATACTCGGGAATGAATAAAACAGTGGTTATCGGCTCAAAAGGATTTATCGGATCGCACCTTAAGAAATACCTGGAAGCAAACGGAAGTGAGGTGTGGGGAGCCGATGTGGTGGCCGACTATGCCGAATCGGATCGCTATTTTTTGATTGATGCGAGTAATTCGGATTACAAAACGGTATTTGAAAACCGGCGTTTTGATCTTTGTGTAAATTGCTCGGGGGCAGCGAGCGTACCCGATTCACTCCAAAAGCCTCTGCGCGATTATCATCTCAATACCGTAAACGTATTTAAAATTCTCGAGGCTATCAGAACCAACAGCCCCGGATGCCGCTTTATCAACCTTTCGAGTGCGGCCGTGTACGGCAACCCGGAAAGCCTGCCCGTACAGGAGGGGATGAAGTACAACCCGATGTCGCCGTATGGTTTCCACAAGATGATGAGTGAGCAGGTGTGTGAAGAGTATCACCGGTTTTTCGGTCTGAAAACCTGTTCACTCCGGATTTTTTCCGCATTTGGTGAGGGGCTGAAAAAGCAGCTCTTCTGGGATCTCTACCAAAAGGCAAAGGCAGGAGGCAAGGTTTCCCTGTTCGGATCGGGCAGGGAGTCGAGAGATTTTATTTACATTCGCGACCTGGTAAGGGCGATAGAGGCCGTTGCCGGCCATGCCGATTTTGAGGGCGAGGCAATCAATATTGCAAACGGGCAGGAGGTCTATATAGAGGAGTGCGTAAGAACGTTTTACGAACAGTTTGATGAAAAGGTAAATTACGCATTCAGCGGAAAGGCCAGGGAGGGCGATCCGGATAACTGGGTGGCCGATATCTCACGTCTGAAAAACATGGGCTATACACAAAAATATTCACTCGAAGAGGGGCTGAAAAATTACTACCGATGGGCGAAGGAAACGGATTGAGGCTTGGCATCCTCTTTAATGTGAGCAGAAACTGGCTGGGCGGGGTTTACTATATCGTGAACCTGGTAAACGCACTGAATTCCCTGGAAGAAAAGGAAAAGCCGGAAATTTTTCTTTTCTATACGGATGAGCTGAAAGAATTTCTGCCTCAAATATCCTATACAAAACTGGAGACGGTTCCCTGGGCTTTTCCTACACCTGTTAAGGGATACTTATCTTCATGGACAAAACAGAAGAACCGTTTTTCTGATGATCTCGCGGTGCAATATGAGCTCGACGGCATCTACCCGGAATGGAACCAGCCGGTACACTACAGCCGCGCCTACAGCAGGCCGCTGCATTCGGTATCCTGGTTTGCAGACCTGCAGCACAAGTACTACCCGGAGTTTTTTTCGCGAAAACAGCTCATGATGCGGGAGTTCAGGCTGCGGATGATGCTTCGCAACACGGAGCATCTTGTTGTGTCGAGCAAGGCTGCTGAGAATGATTTCAGAAAGTTTTACCGGCTTCGCAGTGATTTAAAGGTGCACGTGCTGAATTTTGTCTCAATCATTGAAGACTATGTTCCCGAAAAGCCGGATAAAATAATTGAGAAGTACAGCCTTCCGGAAACCTATTATATGGTCTCGAACCAGTTCCACAGGCATAAAAACCACGCGATTCTGCTGAAAACTCTGGCGCTGATGAAAGAGCGAAATAAATCTGTGCATATCGCAATGACAGGAAAAATGCCTGACTCCGATACTTCCCTATATATCCGGGAGCTGCACCAGCTGATGGATAAGAACGAACTGCACAACCGTGTAACGTTTCTGGGAGTGATTCCCAGAAACGATCAGCTGAACCTGATGCAGCATGCTCAGGCGGTGATACAGCCCAGCCTTTTTGAAGGGTGGAGTACGGTAATTGAGGATGCCCGTGCCCTTCAGGTGCCGGTGATTGCTTCAAATCTTGATGTAAACAGAGAACAGCTTGGCAGTAAAGGTGTTTATTTTGATCCTGCAAGTGCAGAAGAACTTGCCGGTATTCTGGAGCATTTTAACAGGGAAGAAGGGAAGGTGTATTATGAGCCTTACCGGGAAAGGGTAAGAAAATATGCAGAAGAGTTTTTGAATATCTTTAAGAACGAGGTTAAAAATTAAACCCGGAAAAGATTTTGCAGTGTGTAGGTATATTCAATATGCTTTCTGCTTTGAATTAAGAAATTGAAAAACAGTGCGGCAAAAAAAAACAGATAAGAGAAAAATTGTAATTGTAAACCAGGCAGTCAATTATCTTACCATAGGAATTTGTAATGCATTTACCAGCCATTACACCGTAAGCCTAATCACCGGCAGTATTCATGAACAGGGTGAAAGCCTGGATTCATCGGTACGCGTTTCCAGGATTAATAAATGGAGGGAAAGGCCGGCAATAAAAAAGCTTGGTTCTTATCTGTTTGGAACCCTCAGGATTTGGATTTTGCTTATAACGCGATATAGAAACCATGAAGTGCTTTTCGTATCTCTCCCACCCATGGCCTATCTCCTCACCATTGTGCTTCCGCATCGCTGCAGTATGCTTATCTGGGACGTATATCCGGATGTGTTCAGGATTACGGGTATGAAAGAGACACACCCGGTGTATCGAATATGGGGCGCTTTGAATAGGAAGGTATTTCGCCGGGCTTACCGGCTGTTTACCATTGGTGATCGCATGGCCGGCTTGCTCTCTAAGTATGTCGAAAGGGAGAAAATTCTGGTCACACCGATCTGGTCCATTTTCCAGGAAAATGTAAAAGTGGAGAAGAGCGAGAATCCTTTCATTAAACAGGAGAACCTTTACGGTAAGTTTGTGGTGCAATACTCAGGCAACATAGGTCTTACCCATAATGTGGAGGTGATGGTGGAGCTGGCGGAGCTGATGCAGGACCATGACGACATCCTGTTTCAGATTATCGGCCGTGGGCCGCGGGTTCCCCATTTAAAAAGGCTGGTTGAAGAAAAGGAACTTCCCAACTGCGTATTTCTGCCGTTTCAATCAGATGAGATGTTTCCCTATTCACTCTCGGCGGCCGATCTGGGTGTGGTAATCCTGGACGAGGTAACCTCGAAGGGGAGCGTGCCCAGCAAAAGCTACAACCTGATGAGCTACGGAATCCCGGCTCTCTACGTAGCTTCCAACGACTCCCAGCTCCACGACTACGCCGAAACCTACCGGCACGCCAAATGTGTGGATCACGATAGCCTTCAGGAAGCTGTGAATTTTATACTCGCAATAAAAAACAACCCGGAGCTGCACGACGAATATTCCCGGAATGCAGAGGAGGCATCAAAAAACTACAGGCG
>PWMP01000062.1 GCA_003558145.1 Elusimicrobiota bacterium | reverse complement strand
AGAATAAGCTGATTTTTTCTCTCCGGGGGGTTTTGACTTCCTACCGTTAATTCGTAAAATAGAGCTGTTATGAAGCACTCTAATTTTACTCATCTCCATCTTCACACGGATCACTCTTTTCTCGACGGAGCCTGTCGTATCCCGCCTCTTGTTGAAAAAGCTTCCCAGCTCCGCATGCCTGCGCTTGCCATTACCGATCACGGAAATATGTGCGGAGCCATAAAATTTTACAGGGAATGCATGGAAAACGGTGTAAAACCTATTATCGGATGCGAGTTTTATGTGGCTCCGGGCTCCCGCAGGAAAAAAGATAAACAGGCCGGACAGATTTACCATATGACACTTCTGGCTAAAAGCAGGGAAGGCTATATTAACCTTATGAAACTTAATGAAACTGCTTATGACGACGGTTTCTACCGAAAACCAAGAATAGATGATGATTCTATCAAAAAGCATAAAAACGAAGTAGTCGCTCTTTCCGGATGCCTCCAGGGCAAGATACCCCGGCTGATACTGACAGGGCGTCTTAAAAGGGCTTTGGAGGAGGCTGAAATCTATGCCTCTATATTCGGAAAAGAAAACTTTTACCTTGAACTTATGGACACAGGGCTTAAAGAACAGAAAAAAGTTAACAAAGGCCTTATAGAGATTTCAAAAGAAACGGGCATAGGCTGCGTTGCAACCAACGACTGTCATTACATAGAGCGCGATGACGCGTATGCGCAGGAGATACTGATGTGTGTCGGAACAAGAAAGACTATAGATGATCCTTCCCATATGAAGTTCAATAACGATGAATATTTCCTTAAATCCGGCGAAGAAATGCAGCAGCTCTTTTCACACCATCCGGCTGCCCTGAAAAATACGATGAAAATTGCCGAAATGTGCAATCTTAATATAGAATTCGGAATTGACCACCTTCCCGATTATGAAGTCCCCGGAGATATAAGCAAACAGGAGTACCTTGAAAAAACTGCCAGGGAAGGAATAGCGCAAAGATACGGAAAAGAAAGCAAAGATATAAATGAACGCCTTGAAATGGAGCTGGATGTCATAAACAAGCTCGGTTATGCCGGCTATTTTCTTATATGCCGCGATTTTGTGGATTTCGCGCGCAGCAACGATATACCGGTAGGGCCCGGGCGCGGAAGCGGGGCAGGCAGTATAGTTTCTTACCTGTTGAATATAACGGACCTGGACCCGCTTAAATATGACCTGCTCTTTGAAAGATTTCTTAACCCGGACCGCAAGACAATGCCGGACCTCGATATAGATTTTGCCGATGACGGGCGTGACAGGGTTATAGATTATCTAAAGGATAAATACGGCAGGGACAGGGTGGGGCAGATATGCACATTTTCAACTCTTAAGGCCCGAGCCGCCATTAGGGATGTAGCCAGGGTTCTTTCTCTTCCTCTTAAGACCGCCGATAAGTTAGCGAAAATGATTCCGCAGGACATGACAGTGCACCGCGCTCTTCAGGATATTGATGCCCTTCAAAAAGAGTATCTTTCGGACAGCGCCGTAAAGCAGGTCCTTGATATGGCTAAAAAAATTGAGGGAGTTAAACGGCAGCCCTCGGTACATGCGGCAGGAGTGGTAATAGCTACCGACACTCTTTCAAATTTTGTTCCCCGCGGGGTTTCGGCAGACAACCTTGCGGTTACCCAGTATGAGGGAGAAGACCTCGTTAAACTGGGAATGCTTAAAATAGATTTTCTGGGACTGCGAAGCCTGAGTGTCATAAAAAAGGCAGTTGAAACTGTAAAAAAGCAAAGCGGTAAGGAGGTAGACATAAGCAGTATACCCCTGAACGATAAAAAAACATTTGCGCTTCTTAACAGGGCTGAATCCGCCGGTGTATTCCAGGTGGAAAGGTCGGGATTCCAGGACCTGCTGAGAAAACTTCAGATAAAAGATTTCAAAGAGATAATAGCATTGGTTGCCCTTTACCGGCCCGGAGTTATGAGCAGCGGTATGACAGATGAATATATAGAGCGCAAAAAAAATCCTAAAAGAATAAGCTACCCGCATTCTTCACTTGAAAGCTTTTTAAAGGAAACCTACGGGGTGGTACTTTACCAGGAACAGGTGATGCTGGTCGCCCGCCGCCTTGCCGGTTTTACCCCCGCCCAGGCTGACGATATGCGCAGGGCAATGAGCAAGAAGATTCCGGGCGTTCTTGAAAAAATGCGTGACGAATTTGTGAGTGGAGCCGTAAGAAACAGCAAGATTTCAAAAAGCAAGGCGGCAGCCATATTTGATACGCTGGCCAAGTTTGCCGAATACGGTTTCAACAAGAGCCACTCGGCGGCTTACGCCACTCTGACATACCAGACCGCTTATTTAAAGGCGAATTATCCTTCGGAATATATGTGCGCCCTGCTTAGCTGTGAAATGCACAATACTGACAAGGTTGCTCTTTATGTGGCAGAATGCGGCAGGATGGGTATAGAGGTTCTGCCTCCCTGTATTAATAAATCATTTCACGATTTTTCAATAGAAGATGGCGGAAAGATAAGATACGGGCTTAAAGCAGTAAAGACCATAGGAAGCGGCGCAATTGAGGAGATAATGGAGGTGCGTGATGAAAAAGGGGGAAGTTTTAAATCCTTCTATGATTTTGTTACCGGAATAGACCTGCAGAAGGTTAACAAGCGGGTTATAGAAAACCTGATAAAAAGCGGCGCGATGGATTTTCTGGGTAAGGGAAGGAGGCCTGTTTTTGAATCTCTGGAAAAAGCAATGGCCCAGGCCGCAGAGCATCAGCAGGATATAAAAAGCGGGCAGATTTCTTTTTTTGAGGCTATGGACGGAGATAAAAAGCCCGAGGTTGAAATGGACACCACGCTTAAGTGGAACGAACATGAGATACTTTATCACGAAAAGGCGGCGCTTGGTTTTTATTTTTCAGGTCATCCTCTTGCCCGGTATGAGAAAGAAATAGAGGGAATTACTACGGGAAATATTAAAGACATTTGCTCTAACCCGGATTATGAAAACCGTCCGGTTATACTTGGGGGAATGATAAAACGTAAAAGGTTGATGAAGACAAAAAAGGGCGAAAAGATGGCTGTTTTTCTGCTTGAAGACCTTTCAGGCGAATTGGAGTGTGTTCTTTTCCCCGGTGCGTTTACCAGTGACGTTAGCGAAAAACTTCAGGCTGATTCAATGGTTGCAGTAAAAGGGCGTATGGATTTTTTAACAAGGGCTACTCCCCAGTGCGTCACGGAGAATATCATTCCCCTGAAGGAGGCAAAAGCCCGTTTTGCCGACAAGATTAATGTAAAGGTAAATGCGGTAGGGACGGATATAAACAAATTAAAAAAACTCAAAAAGCTGATGAGCCGTTACCCGGGTGAAACCGAAGTGGAATTTAGCGTAAAGACCAGGAAATATGAATGGGTGAGAATATCAACCGGAGTCCGCGTAAGGATAAACGATAATATACTTAACGAAATTAAAAAAGAAATGGGCGAAGACAGCCTGAGGCTTGAGAAAAAGGGAGTCCGCTGAGCTAAGCGGGCTCTTTTTCCTTCCTTTTTTTGCAGCAGCGGGATTTGACTATAACTGCCGTTATAAATAAAATTGTTACAAGATTCTGAAAATGTTGTAGGAACGGTACGAGACTATACGGAACGGAAAGAGGTACTTTATGGCTTTGAAGGGTAATATGCTTATAGCTCAGGGCGGCGGACCGACGGCAGTGATAAACCAGTCGCTTGCAGGAGCTGTTATGGAGGCTTCCTCCCACGGGGAGATTGAAAGGGTTTACGGCGCTCTTAACGGTGTCAGGGGAATAATTGAAAAAAGAGTGGTAGACCTGACAGATGAAAAGAAAGAAAACCTTGAAGAAGTGGCGCAGACACCTTCGGCAGCTCTTCTTTCTACGAGAGATAAACCCGATAGTGATTACTGCAGAAAGATATTCAGTGTTTTGAAAGAATACAACATAAGGTATTTTTTCTACATAGGGGGTAATGATTCTTCGGACACCCTCAGAATAGTAAGTGAGTTTGCCTCCGAGGAAAATTATGATATGAGAACTGTACATATCCCAAAAACTGTTGATAACGACCTTGTTCTTAATGACCACACTCCGGGATATCCTTCAGCTGCGAGATTTGTAGCGGACGCCTTTGTCGGGCTTGACCTTGACAACCGCAGTTTGCCGGGTGTCTATATAGCAGTTGTGATGGGCCGCCATGCGGGATTTCTCACTGCAGCATCGGCCCTGGCAAGAAAAGATTCCGGCGACGGCCCGCATCTGGTTTATCTTCCCGAAAGAGCTTTTGATATGGATAATTATGTAAGGGACGTAAAAGACATTTATTCCAAGTACGGAAGATGCGTCGTTGCGGTATCTGAAGGAATACAGGACGCCAACGGCACTCCTGTTGCTGTGCGCCTTGCTGAAGAAGTTGAAAAGGACGCGCACGGAAATGTCCAGCTTTCAGGTTCCGGCTCACTTGGAGACTCTCTTAAAGACTACGTAAAAGATAAGACAGACATATCGCGTGTCCGGGCCGATACGTTCGGTTATATTCAGCGGTCGTACCGCGGAGCGGTTAGCGATGTAGATGCCGCCGAGGCAAGGGAGGCAGGCAAAAGAGCCGTACAATATGCTGTTGAGAAGGACTTAAACGGTTCCGTAACGATTAACAGGACCGGCGATTATGAAGTACAGTACGGACTTTTCCCCCTGCAGGACATTGCCGGTAAGACAAGGCATATGCCGGATGAATT
>PWMP01000044.1 GCA_003558145.1 Elusimicrobiota bacterium | reverse complement strand
TAATTATATGGCCGGAAACCTCTCTTCCCGGCGCACTAACCTCCACCCCGCGCCTGATGAACTATATGGAAAACCTCTCCGCCAAATCTGACTCCTGGCAGATAGCAGGAAGCATAGAAAGGGGCAGGGAAGAATTCTACAACAGCGCATATGCCGTAAACCCCCCGGGTGAGATAACCGGGCGTTACAGGAAGGTTCACCTTACTCCTTTCGGAGAATATGTTCCCTTAAGGAAGCATTTGCTTAGGATTGTTCCCATCCTGGGCGAATACGGGGATTTCAGTCCAGGAGAAGAATTAAAAGCTCTTGAAGCTGCCGGTACCTCTTGGGCTGTGGCTATATGCTACGAAAGCATATTCCCGCACCTTGTCCGAAGAACCATAAAAAGCGGCGGCAAAGTATTTCTTAATATAACTAATGACGGATGGTTTCTTGAAACGGCCGGCCCGCATCAGCATTTCGTACATTCGGTCATACGGAGCGCCGAAAACAGGATATGGACAGTGCGCGCCGCCAATACGGGGATATCCGCCGTAATAGACCCGGCGGGAAGGATAATTAAAAAAAGCTCCCTGATGGAGAAAACGGTCATATTGGGAAGTATCGCTCCGACAGTCAAAAAAACATTTTATACGACCTACGGAGATGTATTTATAATACTGGTTTTACTGGTAATGGTGTTTAATATATGGAGGCAGGAAAAATGCTTGGAGAATACAAAACAAGAATAAGAGAAATAGAAAAAGAAATACTGGCAATAAGGGGGTATCTTTGAAGTCCCCGAAAAGATAAAACAATACGAAGAACTGAAGCAGCAGTCCGCCCGGTCCGGATTCTGGGACAATACAGATCAAGCGGGCAAGTTTATGAAAAAGATGAGCGCGGTTGAATCAGACATAAAGCTCTACGGGGAACTTGAAGAAAAGAAAGACGACATAAAAACCCTTATCGAACTTGTCGAAGAGGAAAATGATCCCTCTCTTGCAAAGGAGATAAAGGAAAACATCAAAAAACTTGAGGAAAGAGTTGAAAAAGTTTCTTTTCGGCTTAAACTGTCCGGAGAACACGATAAAAACGACGCCATACTCTCCCTCACTGCGGGAGCAGGCGGTACTGAAGCCTGTGACTGGGTGGATATGCTTACCAGGATGTACAGAATGTGGGCCTCGGCCAGTTCCTATGACACTTCGGTTATAGAGCTCCTGCCCGGCGACGAAGCCGGAATAAAGAAAATAACCTTTATGGTAAAGGGCCCTTACGCCTACGGCTACCTTAAAGGTGAGACGGGAGTCCACCGGCTGGTGAGGGTGTCACCCTTTGACTCATCCGGCAGGAGGCACACATCATTTGCCGCCTGCGACGTCATACCCCATATAGGCGAGGAGATAGAAATAGACATCAATGAAAACGACCTGCGCGTTGACACTTACCGGGCTTCCGGCCACGGCGGACAGCACGTAAACAAAACCGATTCGGCAGTCCGGATAACCCATAACCCCACCGGAGTGGTGGTCCAGTGCCAGGAATCTCCCTCCCAGCACGCCAACAGGAAAAAAGCCATGCAGATGCTTAAAGCCCGCCTTTACGAGTTTGAAAAGGACAAGCAGCGTTCGGCCACCCAGCGCCATTACGACGAGAAGGGCGAGATAGGATGGGGAAGCCAGATACGCTCTTATGTGTTTATGCCCTACCAGATGGTAAAGGACCACAGAACCAATTACAAGACATCAAACGTGGATGGTGTTATGAACGGAGAGATAGATGAGTTTATTCAGTCCTGGCTGCAGCAGCAGGCCTAAAAGATGAAAATTGACATTCAATAGCAATGTGATATACTTTTTAGAGGGAGGAAAAGAATAAAATGGTCAACAGAAGTCAAGACTGGTTTAAACAGGCCCAGCGGGATATTGAGCAGGCTGAAGATTCCAAAAAAGCGAATCGGCACGAATGGGCCTGTTTTGCCGCCCAGCAGGCGGCAGAAAAAGCGCTAAAAGCTCTCCATCTTTCAAAAGGACAGGAAGCATGGGGACATCTGGTAAGAAAGCTCATAGAGGAACTTCCCGATTCGGTAGAAGTTCCCGAAAAGATGCCCGATAAAGCCAGGGTGCTGGACTCATTTTATGTTCCCGCAAGATACGCCAACGGCCACCCCGAAGGGGCGCCGTTCGAACACTACGGAAACCTGCAAAGCGAGGAGGCGATAAAATATGCCGGTGAAATCATTGAATTCTGCCGTCAGAAAATGGCCGGACAGGAATAAAGTAATAGAGGAAGCCGGCAATTGGGCTAAAAAGTTAGCCCGGGGCAATAAATCCGTTAAAAACATATATATCTTCGGTTCGGCTGCCGACGCTAAAAAATGGGGAGTGGGAAGCGACATAGACATACTGGTCGAACTTAAAGAAAGCAGTACTCCTTTTATAAGCCGCTCTCCGGCATTAAACCCGTCAAATATACCCGTACCCGCAGAAATTCTTATCTACACAACCCGGGAACTTGAGCGGATGAGAAAGGAAAAGCGCAGATTTATACAAGAATTTGACAGAAACTCAATCCGCCTGTTTCCTGGATCTGATAAAAATAAAGGGAAAACGTAAAACGTAGGGTCTGACCCCAAAGAAAAGCCCCGCTCCGGAAAGGACTTCCGAAGCGGGGTCTTCTATAAAGGTAGGTTAACTACTTTAGCTGATATGTTTAGAACTTCAGCGTAGCTGACAGTCTCCAGTTATTCATAAGAAGGATGTTTCCCACAGCCATATTTGTCACATCGACTGTCAAGTTTTCGGTTACTAAGAATCCGACACCAGCGTAGAAGTTGACCGCGTCGTTGGCCGGGCGGGTAGGAAGCGGGTTGTTCGTCGTTGTAGTTGTTGTTTTGTCATCAACCCCTGCGTCCTTTGAATCATCTTCGTATGTGATCGTTACGGTTTCGGTCTCTTCTTTCCGGTACGTGATCGCGTAGCTCGCGCCGAGACGGGCTTTAAGCCAGCTGTTAGCGGTCCACTCAAGACCTATCGGGAGTGTGATTACAGTAGCAACTGATTTAACTGTTGTTTCATCTACTGAGGTTCCCAATCCGCCGGCAGCGCCTATGCCCGTGTAGGATTTTGTGCCGTCGGTATCCAGAACTTCGCGGCCTTCGTCCTCTACGGTTTCCAAGGCTTCGCGGGACAGGCCGAGCCCTATGCCCAAGAGAAGGTTGTCGGAGACCTGTTTGTCTATGCCGGCAAGGATGCGTATGTTTGTCTGTTTCTCTTCCTTGGAAATATCCTGGTTAAAGGATACCTTTTCAACAGCAGCGTCGTTTCCGTCGTCTTTAGTTACTTCGTCTGTCGAGGATACGCTATTGTCACCGGTAAGTTTGCCTGTACGGAATCCCACAAGGCCCTTGATATTGACGCTGTCGTTGAGGGGATAGGAGCCGTCAACACTGAGACCCATTCTCATACCCGTAAGCTCTTCCGTGTTTTCAGCCTTAAATTTACGGGCGTAATCATCAGAAACGCCGACACCACCCACGAAAGTATCTCCTTCGGTATATGTGGCGTCTCTTTCGGTGTTGGCAACTTGTTTGACCATTGCAAGTTCAACGGTCGCGCCGAGGTCCGCGCCCATAAGGGAAAGACCGCGGATAGACGGGGCAATCATCAGAACCGATGTGTAGTCTTGCTCTTCGGAACTGAATTTCGCTGTTGCGTAATTGTTTGCGTCGCCTTCGTCTTCGTAGGAAGAGGAATATTCGCGGGAGATGTCGTTAGTTACGTTCTTAGAGTAACCCAGCCTCAGTCCCAGTTCGCCGACAGGAAGCAACGAACCAAGCCCGGCAAGAGCAGTTATGCTTATGTCGCCCCGGTTGTCGTAAGCCTCGCCGGATTGCTTTTCAATGGTGCGGTCAAGTCCGGAATCATCTATATCTGTACTCTCCCATTCGCCATTCTGGCCTATAGTAACCAAGTCTACAAAACCGGTACCTGCGTCTACCGTATTCGGATCCCAGAAACCTATCGCATTTTCCCTAACATCCTTGTTCCGCCAAAGGATCGCGCCGATGTTTCCCATATCCCTGAACGGCATAACCCCGCCTATAAGCAGGTCGTTGTCAACTGCATCTTCGGCAAGCGCCGCGTCAGTTCCAGTGGTTCCCAGGTTTGACAGCTGCGTGTAGAGCCTGTAGCCGCTTATATCAAGGATATTGGCTGTGTTCACTGCCATAAAGTCACTGTACTCGTCGGCTGTTATACCGATAAGATCAGGATTTATACCCTCCATCCTCCTTGACACCTCGTTTACCTGGGCGCGGGCTGCGGCCCGTAAGCATCATAACCGCTGCGCATAACGCTAAAATCTTCCTCATTTTTCTGACCTCCTTTTTGGTCATTCCTACTACCTGACTTCTACTACAACCTATATGTAATGCGTTTTTTACTCCGCCTGCTGACTCTATGGCCCTTTTTTATTTTTCACCTCCTTTCGGGTGTGAAGTTGTCCTGTCAAATTTTATTACCTGTAATCTATTAAATATGTTACAGTTTGTCAAATTTTTTAGGTTTTTTAGAAATTCGGATAGAATAGAGGATGGAAGAGGTATAAAAAAACCCGCCCCGGCAATATGTTCACCGGAGCGGGTTTAATATGGTAGGGTCTTTAGTTTAACCGATGATTAGAAGCCCAGTTTTGCCGCAAGGCCAATGTTTGAACCGTTAAGGTTGTCAATCGGGCTATTGGGCAGATTCATATACCTGGCGGCG
>PWMP01000206.1 GCA_003558145.1 Elusimicrobiota bacterium | reverse complement strand
GATGTTTTCTTTTAATAATGAGGCTAAGTTTCTAAGCAGTTTGTCTCCTTCGGGATGACCGTATTTATCATTAACCTCTTTGAATTTATCAATATCTATTACAATTATGGCAAAATACTGTTTAAACCTCGTTGCCCGGCTTATCTCTTTGACCAGTTCTTCGATAAAATATCTTTTTGTGTTCACTCCAGTAAGGCTGTCCGTATTAGCCATTGTTCTAACCTCGCCAAAATCAATGGTATTCCTGATGGCTACCCCTATCTGGCTTGTGAAAGATTTTAAAAAATCTATCTCTGTGTCTGTTATTTCGTTCCTGCTTAGAAGATTGTGAACCCTCAGAACTCCTATTATTTCCTTCTTTGCCTGGAGGGCAATATCAGCCAGAATATTTTCCCAGACATTAACCCTCTGATTTTTATTTTTAATAACATCGGCGAGCATAGGCAGGCCGGCTGCGGTCAGGTCATAGATTTCATCTTCAATATTGTTTATCTTAAAGCGAAAATCCCCTTCCATCGCGCCGTACAGCTTTTTATCTGCTTTATCATAGAGATATATCTTAATGTCATCAAACAGAAAATTTTTCTGTATGGCTTTTATGATATCCCTTATTATTTCTTCGGTTTTAAGAGTTGAGACCAGTATTTCCGAAAGGCGCTGATATATTCCAAGCATCTTGTTCTGTCTTATAAGCGTGTTATTAAGATAGTACTTATGCATCTCTTCGGAAAGCCTGTCCACTACTTTTTTAAGGAAAGATACATTTTCTTTATCTATATATTTACTCTCAGTCTTTTCCGCTCTTACCATGCCCACAACTTCCCCGTTTTTTTCAAGGGGCATATATAGGCCAAGGAAAGGGTCTTCAGTATACACATAGTCTTTTTCTCCCTTGACAAGAGGGGAAAGAAATCCCGGTTTTCCTATAAAGCTTATTTCCTCTTCACCTTCAAGGATATCACCGCGGTATATCATTTTTCTTAGATAAAAACGTCTGTTTTCTTCCTCTTTTGTAACAAAAACGGCAATTCTGTCGTAACCGAAGGTGGCATATACACCTTTTAGGAAAAAATCCAAAAGACTTTCAATATCCTCATATTTGTTGAGCATAGAAACACAAAGTTCTTCGGTTGACTGTTTAATATTAAAATTCACCGGAAGTCCCCATTATATAGGTTAAAACCATCTCTGCCTTTTCCTCCAGCAAATCCAACTCTTTTAACAGGCTTTCGGTGCTATAGCTGCGGTTTTTTATCTTGCTCAGGATATTTGAAGTATATTCGGTAAAAAGCTGTTCCAGTGTTCCCAGAGCAATAATTGAAGGAAGATCCCTGCCAATGGAAATGGATTTTTTGTAGACATTTTTTATCCTCATCCTGTCATCGGAAAAAAATATGTCTATATCTCCTGTCTTTGCCGGAAGCATACCGAAAGAGGAAGAAACTCTGACCTGGGACTCGGTTGATACAAGATACTCAACAAATTTCGCAGCAGCTTCGGGATTTGAACAGAATTTAGTTACTGCAAGGCTGCTGCCACCGATATAAGTAAAGCGACCGCCGGGGCCTTCCGGGAGCAGGACAACCCCAAAGTTTTCGGTCACCTCTTCGTTAAAACTGGAATGCTCGGGATTGAAACAGCTTTTAAGCGGCCAGACTCCGGATATCTGAAGGGCAAAGTTCCCTGAGAAGAAGTCTCCGGTGTATACCGGGCTCACCTCGGACTTTAAAACTATATACCTTTTGTTAAGCAAGTCAAAATAATATTTAATCCCTTTTCTTGCTTTTTCGTTAAGAAGCTTCAGTTTTCCGCTTTCACTGAATAGGATTTTCCCGCCGGCGGATAAAATCCAGGGTAAAAGATCATGTATCAATATTGATTCTTTCTGACCTGAAACGGACATCGGGTAAATTTTTATTTTCTTCTGGTTTTTGATTTTTTTAAGGACATCCTTGAAACTTTTCCAATCGCCAAGCATATCTTCGGTAAGTTTTAGCTTATTGAATATGTCCTTTCTGTAATAAAGAATTCTTATATCGGCAAACCAGGGTAAAGCAAATACGGCAGCGCTATCTCCTTCATACCTGCAGCTCTGCCATAACTGCGGAACAAAATCATACTTTTCACTATTTTTTACCAGTTCCCTCAAGTCCACCAGTCCGTTCATATGAACCAATGACGATATCCAGGTGCTGCCGAGCTGTATAATGTCCGGCTTATTTTTATCCTGTTTTCCTTTGAAGACGCCCCACAGCCTCTCCCACATATGTGACCATGGAACGATGGTAAGTCTTACATCAATATTCGGGTACAGGCGCGCAAAATTTTTGATTTCCGTTTTTAATATCTTTCCGGTTTCAAAACCGGCATTGGGCATTACCCAACAATTGAGGTTTTCTTTGACCATTTATCTTACTCTTCTCATATCAACAGCGGGTCTGGGCTTTCTCTGAAAAATAGATCCCGGGAACCTGACTCCAACGGAAATACGATGTGTTCCGTATGTTTCCCTTATATAAAACGGCCATATGAAAGAATAAGAGGTTTCAAGAGATAAATCTTCGGAGAGTTCATATCCGTAAGTAGCACCCAGGGCAAACTCGGTCAGGTTAAATCCCGTCCGCACTCCCAAGCTTTCATCCATAAGAAGTGATTCCGCGCCAAAACTGACGCTATATTCACCGTCCCTGACCGATGTATCAAGAGCATATGTTAAACTCCCGGGACTTATATCGTGTGAAAAGGCAAAGCCGAGACTAAGTGTTGCCGGCACAATATCCCTTCTCTCCAGCCCCACGTCCGGCTGGTTTATGTCTTTGAGCGCAAGGCCTATCTTAAGCTGTTCTATAAATTCTATCATCAGGCCCGCGTCAAGACTGAAGGCCGCTCTTGATGTCCGGTCGGCAAAAACCGCATCCTCTTCTGTGTATTCGCAGGGCGTAAAGCCGTGATACAGGTATTTAAACGTTATTCCCGCGGATTCCCTGAAATCTGTCAGGCCGGGGGAATAGGCAAAAGAAAGCATAGCAGTATCCTCCCTGTATAAATCTTTTGCCGTAAAATTGGTATACCCGACTCCGAACTTGAAATCCTCGTTAATATTCATAGCCCCTGTAACCAGGTAATAGCCCAGGTCAACGCCTTCCAGCCCGGCGAAGGGCATCCCGTACATAAAATCAAGCTGATTCGCTTTTATCCTGCTCAAACCCGCGGGATTAAAAATCACCGCGTTTGAATCGTCACTTACTGCGGTAAACGCCCCGCCGAGACCCAGGGGCCTTGCACCCCAGCCCGGGTCCTTGAACGCGCTGCGAAGGCTGCCCGGTAAAAGCAGCAAAACAAAAATTATGATAATTAAATTTTTCCTGAACATTATTTCGCCACCGCTATTGTTCCGCTGATAAGTTCTCCGCCGGCGCGAAACTGATATATGTAAACACCGCTTTCAACTATGCTGCCGGAGTCATCTCTTGCGTCCCACTCGTAAGGTACGCTGTCTATAGTCCTTATTTCCCGCCCTCTTATGTCAAATATTCTTATTTTAGTATTTGTACCGTCAAGCCCGTCAAAATGTATATACCTGTTGTCACCGTAAGGAGCCACTATCCTCTCACGGGGCCGGTAGTCGTCGGAAGAAAGTTTTTTAGCGGGGAATACCGCAAAGACCGAAAAATGGGAGACATCAAAGGATATCAGATTTTTTTCTTCATCAATACTTCCGCCGATTATTCTCCAGATCCCCAGCCTGTCAAGCCAGAAAACGGATAAATCTTCAACCGGGTATTTTTTCCCGTCAACATCTACTTTACCGTCATTATCAATATCAATATAAAGAAGGTTTATCCTGGAAGGAGTTCTGAATTTCTGTCCGAACGGTGAAAAACGGTGAACAGCATGCGGCCTTTTCGTTAGCGCCGGAGAAGATGCGTCAGGCAGGGACGGATCCTCCGGGTCAAGTTCCTCTATTGTTATAGCTGTTGTGTGCCTCAATGCTTTATCCGGTATTTCAATTGAAGTTTCACCGTCGAAGGGATTTCCATTAGGCATTAAGACTGTTCCGCCGCCTAGTCCGATATTTTTACTTCTTTTTCTATCAACCGAAACATCTACCCATGAACCGTCAGCCGGATAACTTACAGTTGTATTTGAAACAGAATATACTATTATCCTGTATTTTATATCATCTCCATCAGTTATGAAAGACGGAGGAATTGTAAATGAAAAACTGTATTCCTGCACCGGTACGGACGGAGCATCAATCATTGAGCCCGTTGATGAATTTTTACTGTACTGCAAGGTAACAGTTGAAATCTTATTGCCATGAAACGCAGTTCCCTCCACAATACCTATCTTTGTAACGGGTGAAATCCTTTCCAGCGGCTTATGCAGAATTCTCTCTTCTACATCATCGGTATCAACATATACTACAGCGCTAGCCGTCAGAGCTACTGTACCGGTACTTTTGCTTGAAAATTCAAAACCTGCGTACGACATTGAAGTCATGAAAAACAATATAAATAAATATGACAGAAGTATCTTCATTCCAGTACTGTCACCTCTCCCCCCTCATCAACTTTAAAATAGGTTGTATCATATATTTTTTCGCCGGCGGGATGGCCGTAATCAATAACTGCCGAAAGCTTGTATTCCCCAGGTTCAAGTTTTTCGTTGTATTTCCAGTCTCCAAAGACGGCATCCTCCATCCGCGGATATACGGGACTGCCGTTTTCCTGCGTGGATATTTCCACGATTTTGTCT
>PWMP01000120.1 GCA_003558145.1 Elusimicrobiota bacterium | reverse complement strand
TTATTAAAGATAAAAGCAAGGGATCCGATTATGAAGAAAAAGTTAAACGGCACCTGTTCGCTTCTCATAATATGGAAGAGCAGAGGCTTCTTTATGTTGCGATGACAAGGGCGGTAAAGAACCTTGTAATTTCCGGACATATGAATTCTAAGGGGAAAATTTCAAAATTTATGGAATATTTTCTTGATGAAAAAGAAGAAACTTCGTATGCCCTGAAAAAAAATCTTAAAAAATACGCTGTGCGGATCAAAGAATTTAGCCCTGCCGGTTCCGGTGAGATGCCCTCTAAAAAATCTCTTTCACAGAAGAATACGGAAGAATTTTTGCGAAGTTCAAAAGCTTTAGGGATACCAGGCTTTTACAGAACAAAGCAAATAGCTTCGGAGTTCAGCGTTACTCAGCTTCAGACATACGGCGCATGTCCCAGGCAGTACTTCTATTCTTACCGGCTTAATATAAAGCCTCCTTCTTCCGAAAAGATTTTTTCGCCGTCTCTTTTCGGATCGGCCATACACCGTATGCTTGAGGAGCACTATTCCCTCGGGGGACTGGACAGTATTCAGAAAATGATCGAAAAAACAACCTCTCTCATAATATCTTCCGGGATAGAAAGCAGCGTCTATAATAAATATTACGCTGATACAGCCAGAGAAACCGTTGAAAAAATTGTAAAATCGAAGATGCTCCGTCTTCCTGAAGAAGTAATTTTTACTGAAAAGCCTTTTGTACTGAAAATTGATGATGCCTATATAAACGGAACGATTGACCGCCTTGACGGTCCGGCAGAAAAGCCTGTCCTAATAGATTATAAAACGTCGTTTTCGCAGGATACCGACAAATACAGTATTCAGACCGGAATATATTCGATTGCCCTTGAAGAAGTATTTGGGATGAAGCCAGCCAGAACTGAAATTTATTTCTTAAAGAGCGGGGATATAAAATCCGTTCCGCATATGACTCATTCCCGTATGAAAATAAAAAGTCTTATTTCAGGTATAAGGTCCGGTAAATTTCATGCGGTCAGGGGAGAACACTGCAAAAATTGTAACTTCTGCAAAAACCGTTGAAAGCTGAATAATAATGGACAATATTTCTTTTCTGTGTTATAATTGAAATAATTCACGTACTCATACTTTTACGATAAAGGTAAATTCGTCAAAAGGCGAAGACACAAAGCTGCAGGGGCTAAGGGATTTTTTCCTATGCCGGCCGGGCTGCCGAACTGGGTTTTGGCAGCCCGTTTTTTTTGACACTGTAAAAAAAATGAACCAGCATAAAAAAGTACTGTTAGCCGATAACGATCGAGATACGGTAAAACTCCTGGAAAAAATAGTTTCAGGAATGAATATGTATCCCTTTTCCTCCCGTGATGCTGAAACGGCTCTGAAACAATTTAAAAAACATCTTCCCGGCATTGCAGTTATAGATTATCATCTTCCCGATATGTGGGGCAACAAGCTTATAAGAATATTAAAAGACATCCGTCCCATAGTTCAGCCTATAGTAATAACCGGTTACGGAGAATACGAAAAAGCAGTAAGGGCTTTGCAGTCCGGCGCTGTGGACTACATAAAAAAGCCTTTTGAAAAAAATGCTATAGAACAATCAATTGAGAGGGCCAGCCGCAAATTCAAACAACTCAGGGAAACCACGGAAATATATAACATCCTTCTTGTAGAAGGAAATAAAGAAATGAAAAAGGAGCTTGAGAACTTGCTGCCCGAAGGGCTTTGGAAAATTGAAGGCTGTGACAGCTATTCGGACTGTTTCAGCATACTGAGCCGATGTATGACAGATATCGTTATAATAGATTTTGATAACGGAGTTGAAGAAGGATTGGAACTGCTGAAAAAGTTCAAACTGTTTTTTAATAATATATGTACGGTGGTTATGGCGGAAAAAGGCGATGAAGAGACGGCTGTCAAAGCAATACGTCTGGGCGCGGATGATTATATAATGAAACCGAAAGACCTTTCACGCTTGCCTGATATACTGCAAAATGCCGTAAAAGCTCTTGAGATAAGGAGAACATCAAATTTTAAGATTGATGATTTTAACAGGCGCAATGACCTCATTGCAAAAATAAGCAGGCTAAACAGTATCAATATTGAACTTTTTACTGAAGGTGAAAGCAAAGCCTTCAGTTTTGCAAAAAGGCTTCTTGATAATATACCGTTATGCGTAGCGGTAACTGATGAGAATAAAAGGATAATTTATACTAACAGCTTTTTTAAAAGGAACGCGCCCCGGGTTCCGGAAAAAATAGGAGATAAGTTTATTTCAATATTAAATACAATAGGGGTAAAAGACGTTCCGCTTGAAATACTGAACAATGAAATAGATAACTTGATTTCCTCGGGTACAGAAATAGAAACAATCACTCTTGGAAGAAACGAATACCTGACTCTTACCACGTTCAATCTGTCCCTTATACCTCACCAGACTGCCAGAGCCGTTCTTGTTGTTGCGGTCGGCCGCTGATAAAATACTGTAAATTGACAAAAAAAAACTTATTTGATATAAAAGCGTTGATATGCAGACACTACTGATTATAATACATATAACCGCTGCTTTTTTGCTTGTGCTGATCATACTTCTTCAGCACGGACAGGGGGGAGGACTGTCCGGTATGTTTGGCGGCGGCAGCGGTATGGACGACATACTGTCTACTCCCAGCGGAGGAGAATATCTCAAAAAAGCCACCACTACGCTGGCAGTTATATTTTTTGCCACATCGCTGTTTTTAGCTATGAGAACCACAACCGAGACTTCTTTGATGGATGGTGTGAGAGAGCCGGTTGCTCCGCAGCAGCTTCAGGAGGATATGCCCGTTCCGGAGGAATTTGACGATTTAACGCCTTTTGAAGAAGGCGAAGTACCCGCTGACGAACCACCCCCGCTGCAGGTACCCTAATTTTTAATAAATAATAATAGCCGAGGTGGCGGAACTGGCAGACGCGTACGGTTAAGGACCGTATGGGCGATCCCCGTGCGGGTTCAAATCCCGCCCTCGGCACCAAAAATTTTTATTGTCGGCGCGGTACCCAAGTGGCTTAAGGGGGCGGTTTGCAAAACCGTTATTTCGCCGGTTCAAATCCGGCCCGCGCCTCCAGCAAAGCACTGTTGGGTTTTGAAAAAGAGTATATTTAATGGGCGGTTAGCTCAGCTGGCTAGAGTACTTGCTCGACACGCAAGGGGTCACTGGTTCGAATCCAGTACCGCCCACCATACCTTTAATTATTAAAAAATGAACACTGAACTTGAAAAACTTAGGCATTCCGCCTCCCATATAATGGCCCACGCGGTAATGCGCCTGTTTGACAATGTCAAGCTGGGCATAGGTCCGTCAACGGAAGACGGTTTTTACTATGATTTTGAATTGCCGGAAAAGATTTCTGAAGAAGACCTTGAAAAAATTACCGGTGAAATGAAAAAAATATCCTCCGAAAACCAACCATTTAAAAAAGAAGTCCTTAAAAAACAGGACGCATTAAAAGAATTTGAAGACCAGCCCTACAAGATGCAGCTTATTAATGAGATTCCGGACGGTGAAGAAGTCAGCGTTTACACCAGCGGAGAGTTTAGGGACCTTTGCCGGGGGCCTCATGTAGCGGTGACTTCAGAGATAAAAAACTTCAAACTTACCCATATAGCTGGAGCTTACTGGAAGGGAAGCGAAAAAAATCCTATGTTGACCAGGATATACGGAACCGCTTTCTTTTCAGAAAAGGACCTGGAAGGTCATCTTAAGAGAATAGACCTTGCTAAAGAGCGGGATCACCGCAAGCTGGGCAAGGAGCTCGGCCTTTTCAGTATTCACGGACAGGAGGCCGGAGCAGGACTGGTATACTGGCACGGAAAAGGCGCTGCCGTCAGGCGGGTAATAGAAAGTTTTTGGATAGACAAGCACCTTCAAGCCGGCTATGAGCTGGTGAATATACCCCACATAGCTAAAAGCGACTTGTGGAAGACTTCAGGGCATCTTGATTACTACAGGGAAAACATGTTTCCTCCTATGGATATAGAGGAAGGGGGCCAGTACATTTTAAAGCCTATGAATTGCCCCGGTCACATAGTAATGTATAAAAACACCGTACATTCGTATAGGGAGTTTCCTATCCGCTGGGCGGAGCTCGGAACTGTTTACAGGTATGAAAAACCCGGAGTCCTGCATGGACTGATGAGAGTCAGGGGCTTTACCCAGGATGATGCTCATATATTCTGCCGCCCGTGTCAGCTTGATGATGAAATAGAATCAATATTGAAATTTACCGTTGATATGCTCAGGACTTTCGGTTTCAGCAGCTATGAAGTGTTTTTAAGTACTCGTCCGGAAAAACATGTAGGGACAGAAGAAAACTGGGACCGGGCGGAAGACGCCCTTAAAAAGGGCTTAGATAAAATTTCCCTGGATTATAAGGTTGATCCCGGAGAGGGAGTTTTTTACGGGCCGAAAATAGATATAAAAATAAAAGACAGTCTTCAGCGTCTATGGCAATGTTCAACAATACAGGTTGATTTTAATATCCCTGAAAAATTTAAGCTTGAATATTCCGCGCCGGACGGCTCCAGGAAACAGCCCGTTATGGTTCACCGGGCGGTTTTTGGTTCACTGGAAAGGTTTTTTGCTGTTCTGATAGAGCATTACGGCGGGCGTTTTCCTCTCTGGCTTGCGCCTGTCCAGGCAGAGATAATACCCATAGGAGAAAAACATTTTGATTATTGTGTTAAGCTGCAGGAGGATATGCTTTCCCTGGGACTGAGAGCCGAGGTTAACT
>PWMP01000203.1 GCA_003558145.1 Elusimicrobiota bacterium | reverse complement strand
GGTATAAGGGTGGGCCTGAGCTTTGGAATTACACTGGCCCAGTTTCTTGATATACCGGCTTACGGGATTTCCTCTATGGACCTTGCCGGCGCAGACGGCGGAAGATGGATATTAAAAGCGCACGGCAGCAACTACTACTTGGCCTCTTATGATGCTGCCGGACGGCGTACGGAACCGTTTAAAATAATAAACAAGCCTGATGCCGAAAAAATTTCGGCACAGGAACTTAAGATTTCTGCAAAGGCGATAGCCGAAGAAACCCGCCGCCTTTATGCTGCAGGTGAAAGCGGGGACTGGAAACAGGTAAAGCCTATTTACGTGATGAATACGGTTTACAGGAAAAAATCTGAAAGATAGACATAGTATTGATGGAGAAAAAACTGAAAATGAGTGAAAAAAAATTAAAATTTGCGCTGCCTAAGGGAAGCCTTCAAAAATCAACTATTGAAGTTCTGGGCAAAGCCGGCATAAAAGTCTATATCGACGAAGACCGCTCCTATTACCCCGGATCTGACGATTCCGAACTGGACCTGATGCTTATACGCCCACAGGAAATGCCCAGGTACATTGAATCCGGAGTTTTTGATGTGGGATTGTGCGGCTGGGACTGGCTTATGGAAAACGGTTCCGACGTGGTTGAGGTAGCCGAACTCATATACGCCAAAAGCGGTTTCAGGCCTGTCAGGTGGGTCCTTGCGGTGCAGGAAAACTCCGATATCAAATCCATCAAAGACCTTGAAGGCAAAAAAATCGCTACCGAACTAAAAAATTACGTGGAAAGGTACCTCAAGGAAAGGAAAATAAAATGCGAAGTCGAGTTCTCCTGGGGAGCTACGGAAGTAAAACCCGGTGTTTTATGCGATGCCATAGTTGAGCTTACCGAAACCGGTTCTTCCCTCAAAGCCAACAAACTTAGAATAGTTGACGAGCTGCTCTCGTCTACAACCCGCCTTATAGCCAACAAGCAGGCCTTTAAAGACAAATGGAAAAAAACAAAAATTGAAAACCTAGCCGTTCTGCTTAAATCCGCCGTCCAGGCAGAAGACATGGTAGGGTTGAAAATGAATGTGAAAGAAAAGGACCTGGATAAGATAATGGAAATACTTCCGGCAAAGAAAAAGCCCACCATATCGCATCTGAATGTTAAGGGCTGGGTGGCGCTGGAGGTAGTCATAGAAGAAAACCTCGTAAAGAAAATGCTTCCTCTGCTCAAACGCGCCGGCGCCGAATATATAATAGAATATCCGCTTAATAAAATTGTCTACTGAAATACGGACAAGATTCGCCCCTTCTCCCACGGGGTACCTTCACATCGGCGGGGTAAGGACTGCCCTTTACAACTACCTTTTTGCAAAGAAACACAAGGGAAAATTTATACTCCGCATAGAGGATACTGACGTCGAGCGCTCAAAAGACGAATATACATTGGCCATAAGCGAGGGGATGAAATGGCTTGGCCTTAACTGGGACGGGGGGCCCTACTACCAGTCCGAGCGTCTGGACTTGTACAGGCAGGAACTAAAATCCCTGGAAAAATCAGGCCGCGCTTATAAGTGTTTTTGTACTTCCGAACAGCTTAAAGAAGAAAGGGAAAAAGCAAAACAGGAAGGAATACCCGCCGGCTATGACGGAAAATGCAGAAAGCTCCCGGAAGGAGAAGTTAAAAAACTTCAGGATGCGGGGGATAAGTATACCTGGCGGTTCAAAACTCCGGATACGGGCAGGCTTTCTTTCAAAGACGCAGTTAAGGGTACCATAGAGTTTGACCTTGCTACAATAGGCGACTTTGTAATAGTGCGCAGCGACGGTATGCCCACCTACAACTTTACCTGTGTGGTGGATGACGCCCTCCTTAAGATATCCCACGTAATAAGGGGAGACGACCACATATCAAACACTCCCAAGCAGATACTTATATACAACGCTCTCGAAAAAGAGCCCCCTCAGTTTGCCCATCTTCCCCAGGTTCACGGCAAGGACGGCAAACGCCTTTCTAAGCGTACCGGGGCGGTATCCCTTGCCGAATATATTGAAATGGGCTACCTGTCCGAAGCCATGCTCAACTACCTTGCCCTTCTGGGCTGGTCAACAGAGGATTCCCAGCAGCTTTTTAGCATGGCCGAGCTTATAGAAAAATTTTCCCTGGACAGAGTCAGCGCTTCAGCGGGCATATTCGACACGGACAAGCTTGACTGGATTAACGGCAAATGCCTGCGCGCTCTCACAGCCCGGGAGATAGCTTCACTCGCTTCAAAATGGCTCAAAGAAAAAAAGCTTATCGAAAGCTCCGATAAAATATCGGATAAAATAATAAAAGCCATAGAAATGGAGAAAGAAAAAATATCCCTTCTTTCAGATGTGCCGGAAAAAATTGACTTTATGCTTTCTGATAATATAATATATGATGAAAAAGCGGTCCAAAAACGCCTTAAAAAGGCCGGCGCCGGCAAAATTCTTCTGGGCATACTTGAAGTTATTCAAAACGTAGATTCGTTCACCGCGGAAAATCTTGAAAACGCGATCAGAAAACTTACAGAAGAAAAAAACATATCGGCCGGAAAGATTTTTCACCCTTTAAGGGTAGCTGTTTCAGGCAGGATGACAGGACCGGGACTTTTTGAACTTATTGAATTTATAGGAAAAGAAAAGACTGTAGAAAGAATTAAATACGCCGCAGAGGAGCTTGCTGAAAATGAATGAAGATAATAAAAATATGGTAGATGTTAACTTTTTTAATATAGTGATGTCGCTTTCGCAGGCATCTATAATGTACATGGGAAAAATTTCAAACCCGCAGACGGGCAAAGTGGAAAAAAACCTTAAACTTGCAAAAGCAAACATTGACATCCTGCAGATGTTGCAGGAAAAAACAAAAGGGAACCTGACAAAAAAAGAAAACGAGGTTATCACAGAAAACCTTACAAACCTCCAACTGACCTACGCTGACGAAAAAAAGAAAGAAAAAACTCAGCCCGAAGCTGAAGAAACGAAAGAAGAAACAAAAGAACCTTCCGGGACAGAAGATAAAAAAGAAGGCTCTCCGGAAGAAAAAGAATAAGATTTGCTGCCGGGTCGTCTAATGGTAGGACGACGGCCTCTGGAGCCGTTTGTGAGGGTTCGAATCCTTCCCCGGCAGCCACTTTTCATTTAACAGGGCTTCTTCCTCTTTTCTGAAAAATTTTTTGCGTGTGCCTTTGGCACCAAGAGAGGGGGTAAATCTTTTCTTAAAGAATTATCGTCTGAAGAATTGTTTGAAAAAATAAAATCAAACGGCTCCTGAAAATAAAAAAATATTTTCTTATCCCGCAAAACAAAGTTCGAACCTGTTTTTTGAAAAATTTCAGACAAATCATCGAAATTTTTCTCTTTTATAATCTTCTCGACGGAGTTACAGGTCTCGATCACGTTTTTTGCGAGTTCGAACCATTCTGAGTGCCCTGACCTTAAATCCTCTAATTCCTGCTTTAAAGCCGCTTTTCGTTCTACAAGATTTTTCTTTTTTGACTGAAACTCGGTCTCCGTTATGATCTCTGAGAGGTATGCGTCAAGAAGTTTATCTGTCTTTGCGGAGACCTCGGATAATTCTGTTTGGACTTTGCTTATGCTGGCCTCCACCGTAGTTTCTTCCTGTGTCTTGTGCTCGTCAAAATCCTGAAGGATTCTGTTTTTTGTATTGTCGTTAATCCATATAGGAGCCAGGGAACCTATGATCTGTCCGGCCAGTTCTTTTTCTTCAATGTATTCCTGCGAACATTTTGTCTTTCTCTTGGTGCAGTGATAGTAAATATATTTCCCTTTTTTCTTTTCTGCGGTGACCATTACTCCGCATTCCCCGCATCGCATATATCCCCGGAAAGCGAAATTATACCGGGCTTTTCTTGTGGGTTTTGAGCGCATCTCAAAGACATCCTGAACTTTGTCGAAAAGCCGCTTGGAGATTATGGGCGGATGGCTTCCTTCAAAGATTTCCCCTTTTAGACGGAATACACCGTAATGAAAAGGGTTTCTTAATACCTTAACCATTGCGCTCGGCGAGATCGTTTTGTCATTTCTGTCTCTTAACCCGATGTCATATGCTGTGCGGCATATTCTTTGAACAGAATATTCTCCGGTGGAGTACAGGTTAAAATTTTTTTAAGAAGCGACGCTTTGTCGTTATCTACAATGATGGTATGCTTCCTTGTATCGTTCAGATATCCCAGCGGAGCCCATCCGGGAAATTCTCCGCGGTTTAGTTTTTCCCGGATTCCCCGCTTAACGTTTTCCGAGAGATTGTCGATATAATATTTCGACTGTCCGAATGCTATGTTGAGCATAAATTTTCCGTAGGCGGTATTATCAAAACGGAAAGTAGGGAATTGTAAATCTCTGATCATTCCTGTATCTATCAGAAAAAGAATTTTACCGCCGTCAATTGAGTTTCTTGCGAGCCGATCGGGATGCCATGCGACTATGCCGTCAGCTTCTCCAGCCTCAATATCAAGCAGCATTTTATTGAATACTTTTCTTCCGGGTTTCTTAGATGTGCGGGATTCGGTGTATTCCTTTATGATTTGCAGACCCTCTTTCCGGGCATACTCCCTGAGTTCCCGGATCTGTGAATCTATAGAGAGGACTTGCCTGTCTTCCGCTTCGGAAGATTTTCTTGCATATAAGAAATATTTAATTGACTGTTTATGCATACTTAATTTCAGACCTTCATTTTCCGGAGGATTTTCAGTTCTTCGTTAATGGGCCTTAATTTGGCTTCAAGGCGTTTGCGTTTTTTTATCTGCTTATCTAAATCCGCAGGGAACTCCTTGCCTAAGTAATCATGAGT
>PWMP01000154.1 GCA_003558145.1 Elusimicrobiota bacterium | reverse complement strand
CCCTCCAGCCAAGCGGAAGAAACTCATATATGCCGGAGGCAAGCTTTCTGATCATACCCGACCTTATCATAAGCTTGTGGGATGGTATTTCGGCTTCCTTGGGGTCTTCCCTGAGAGTCGGTATAAAATATTTTGAAAAGCGGGCTGATTTCACCTTATGTTTTTCTCTTTCTTATTTCCTCAACAAGTTTTTTTATTATTTCTTTTTCTTCTACTGCACAGGTAATTTTTCCCCTACTTATCAAAAGAGCTCCTTTTCGGGTACCGCATATTCCCGTATCGCACTCCTTTGCTTCACCGGGCCCGTTTACCTCACATCCCATTATAGCAACACGGAGCTTTTTTTTAAAGTCTTCAGAGGAAAGAGATTTCCTAAACTTAACAGATATTTTTTCAACGTCTATCCTGCTCCTGGAACAAGTCGGGCAGGATATTATTTCAAGTCCCTCCGGTTCTCCGGAAGCAATAGCCCTGAGAATTCGCGCGGCCTTAACCTCCTGCAGAGAATCCCCGGTAACGGAAACGCGTACGGTATCACCGACACCATCCAGGAGAAGGCATCCTATTCCGGCGGCGGATTTCATTATTCCTTCTATACCGCTGCCGGACGCCGTCACCCCTATATGCAGGGGAGTATTGGAGTAAACGGAAAAAAACCTGTTTGCCTCCACGGTGAATTTAACCGATGAAGACTTCATTGAAACGACAAAATTTTTAAATCCGGTTTTCTTTATTTTTTCATCCCATGTAAGGGCAATATTTGCCAGTTCCTGGGGAGTTGAAACGCGGCAGGATCCGGTATTAAAGCCAAGGCGAAGGGCTGCTTTCTTTTCCGAAGCTTTTTTGACAGAATCCATTATTGCCTGCGCGGACATATTTCCGGGGTTCACTCTTATTTTATCAAATCCGGAATCAAGGGCTTCAACAGCAGCCGTTTTTGTAAAATGGCAGTCGGCTATAAGGGGCACGGGGAGTTCTTTGAGTATAGAGTATAATTTTTTGGCCTGCCCTTTTTCCGGTACGGCGCACCTTATAATCTCGGCGCCGGCCTTTACAAGATTTCTCCCCTCCTTAATAAGGGCTGATGCGTCTCCCGCGCTGCTCTTCAGCATTGCCTGCACTCTTACGGGATTGGAGCCGCCGACGGCCAGGCCGCCTATTTTTATCTCTCTGCTGATCAACGTCCCCCCGTAAAAATACTCAGCATATCAGACCATATAACGTAGGCAATCAGCATCCCTAATATTACAAGGCCTATTAAATTTGCCGTCTGGATGGTCTTAGTCTTCAGGGGAGAGCCTTTTACTTTTTCTGCCAGGGCAAACATTATATGCCCTCCGTCCAGAACGGGTATAGGAAATAAATTGATTAATCCGAGGTTAACGCTTATAAGTGCAATCAGCCACAAGAGCCGGTCTATACCGTAGCGGGCGGCCTCGGAAATATGCATACCTATACCTATAGGCCCTGCTATGTCCGCCTCCATCCGGCCTGTTATCATTAAATACACAGATTCTATTATGTTCCAGCTGAGGATTCCGGTAAAAGCAAAACCACTGACCACGGATTCCAGTGGACCCGCCTTTACGGTTTCAAAACCGGGGGCTATTCCTATCATAGCCCGGCCGGCGGAGGGGTCAATATGAGGAGTGATCTGCATACGCTTAACGGACCCTCCTCTTTCTATTTTAAACTCAACGGGTTTTTCTTCTTTGGATGATATTATGTCTGTAAGATCTGTCCAGGTATCAACCGGTTCGCCGTCTATCTCAAGTATTCTGTCACCGCTTTTTATTCCTGCCGTATAAGCAGGCTTCCCTTCGAAAACATCCCCCACTACAGCTTTATCCACTACCTGCATCATTCCGGTAAAAAAAATAAGTGCGGAAAAAAGCACGGCACCAGTAAGAAAATTCATTCCCGCGCCGGAAAAAAGAACCCCTATTCTTTTAAAAGGGCTCAGGGCCATAAGCGCTCCCTTTTCACGGGCATCCTCGTCCGACGGGTCCTGACCCTTCATTGTGACGTAACCGCCAAAAGGTATCGCCGATATTCTATATCTTATCCCCTTGCGGGTGAAACCGATTAATTCCTTTCCGAAACCAAGGGAAAAAACTTTTACTTTTACCCCCGCCTTAACAGCCGTTACCAGGTGCCCCAGTTCGTGAACAAAAACTACAACCGTGAAAGTAAGGGCTATTGCCAAAAAATTTATTATATATCTTGAAATCATTGCCGGTAAAATTCCTCTTTCAGCTTTTTTAAAGCAATCACTTTAGACTCTTCATAGGCGCCTTCAATATCCTTAACGCTGGCGGTTTTACGGTCCTTTGAGGACTTTAGCGTCTCCTGTATAAAATCCGGTATTTGCGTGAATCTCAATTTTCCTTCTGAAAACGCTTCTACCGCAACTTCGTCAGCCGCGCACAGCTGTATATTTTTCATTCCTCCCTGTCCTGCCGCATTACGCGCTATTGAAAGACACGGAAATTTTTCCTCATCCGGCAGAGACAGTTTCAGGCTTGAAATCTCATCAATACTTAGCGAACCGGTCGGCGATTGGGCGCGGCGCGGGTATGTAAGGGCATATTGAATAGGTATTTTCATATCCGCAGCGCCCATATGGGCCATAATGGAACCGTCCACAAACTCAGCCATTCCGTGTATTACGGACTGGGGATGTATTAAGACGCTAATCCTTTCAAGGGGAAGGCCGAAAAGGAAATGGGCTTCTATTATTTCCAGCCCCTTATTCATAAGGGTTGCAGAATCTACGGTAATTTTATGACCCATATTCCAGGTAGGGTGTCTGAGGCACTCTTCAATTGTTACTTTTTCAAGCTCCTGCAGTGTTTTTCCGTATACTGCGCCGCCGGAAGCGGTTATTATCAGGCGGCTTATGTCCTTTATGTCTTCTTTTCTGATAAGCTGAAAAAGAGCGGAATGCTCGCTGTCAACCGGTATGAGCTGCGCGCCTTTTTTCTCCCCTTTCTCAAAGGCCTCTTTAATAACGTTCCAGCCCATAACAATGGATTCTTTATTTGCCAGGGCCATTCTTTTTCCGGATCTTAGCCCTTCTACGGCCGGACGAAGGCCCGCTATGCCCGCAAGTCCGTTTACAACGACATCGGCCTGTTTCATTGATGCAAGCTCGCATATACCATCATGCCCTTTAAGCAGCTTGGTCGGAATACCGGAACCCAGACGGGATTTCAGGGCGTCAAACGACCCGGGACAGGAAACGGCCGCATACGCAGGACGGTATTTTTCTATCTGAGCTATAAGAGGCTCAATCGATGTGTTTGCCGTTATCCCCAGTATGTTTATATTATCAAGGCTTTCGGTAACTTTGAGAGCGCTTTTACCTATGGAGCCCGTTGACCCGAGAATTACAATGTTTCTGCTCACAGTAAAAACCAGTTCATACAGTAATAAACAAGAGGCACAGTAAAGAGAAGACTGTCTATCCTGTCCAGCACCCCTCCGTGACCCGGAAGAAAATCTCCCGATTCCTTAGCTCCGAAACTGCGTTTAAGAGCGGACTCGCACAGGTCTCCCAGAACCGCGCCCGCTCCTATCAAAGCACCAAGCAGTATCGTCTGATTCAGGGTCATGAAATCCAGAGAAGTAAAACGAAGAGGCCGGATTACGGGAAGAATCCGGATTAAGGCAAGCGCGGATACCGATGCGCCTATTACGGCGGCGGCGGCTCCCGCCCGGCTTTTGTTGGGGCTGGCAGAGTGAAGGGGTTTTTTCCCGAATTTTCCGCCCACATAAAATGCGGCAGAATCAGCCAGCCAGGTGCAGAATACGGCTATAACCGTAAATTCGTAGCCGTAGGGACGTTTTTCTCTCAGGAAAACGGTATGCACAAAAAGCCATCCGACATAGAATATCCCGGTAAGTGTTATGCCCGCGGATACAGATGCTTCTTTAATATCTTTTTTAAGAACCAGTAAAATAAGCAGGCCGGCCACCGCAAGAAAAATAATAAAGGGAGATAAATCACCGTCCCATCCGGGACGCGACCCTGAAGTTACGAAATAAGCGTTAAAAAAAATCATTAGTATAACGGCGAGAGCCCACAATTTGAGCGAAGGGAGCCCTTTTTCATCGGACATACGGAAAAACTCCCCCAGGCCTGTAACGGCAAGAGCAAGGGTCACAAGAAAAAAAGCGAAACCTCCCCATAAAATGAACAGGTATACTGCAGGTATGGCTATAGTAGCTGAAATAATTCTTTTGCTGTCCAATTAAATCCTCTTTCCAAATTTTCTGCTTCTGCGGCGGTACGATTTTAATGCCATATCCATGTCGGCTTCGGTGAAGTCAGGCCAAAGTACGTCCGTGAAATACAGCTCCGAATACGCAAGTTTCCAAAGAAGAAAATTAGATATCCTCTGCTCTCCGCTTGTTCTTATAAGAAGGTCCACATCAGGAATTCCGGGAAGATAGAAAAAACTTTCAATTTTTTTATCTTTTCCCGCAGCCCTGCAGGCTGCATACTCTATTTCCTGTCGGCCACCGTAATTAACGCAGAATATCAGGTTAAGATTTTCTCCGGCGGCGGTTTCCTCTTCGGCCCGGATAAAATATTCTTTTACTTTTTCAGGAAACCTTGCCCTATTTCCCGATATTAGAAAACGTATACCGTTTTTCTTCATATCCGGAAGCCTCTTGTCTATATATTCAATAAAAAGTTCCATAAGAGCTTCAATTTCATCCTTAGGCCTGGCCCAATTTTCGGTTGAGAAAGCAAACAAAGACAGATAGCTGACTCCGCGCCGGGCACAATAGCTCACAATTTTTCTTACTGTTT
>PWMP01000090.1 GCA_003558145.1 Elusimicrobiota bacterium | reverse complement strand
GATTCCATAAACTGTCCGCCCCAGTCCGTTCAGATAGCAATAGAAGAGCTGGAGAGGGAAAACTGGGGGATATCCGGAAAACCTGCCTCGGAAATATCGTAATTTTTGAGAGAACTATATACGTTTAACCTGGGTGGAAACAAGACTTATCCGCCCTTTCCGTTTCAAACCGGACCTTCTTATAGAAAAAAAACGGGGTAGAATCAGAAACATATACTTTTTAAAAAGAGGTTAGCGTTTATCCCTGACGGTTAAATTCTCCACGGCGGTATGGGGTATCATCACCGCAATGACTTCAACAGCGATTATAAGGTTATATAATGATCCGGTCATAAAGGCAAACCCTGCCGCCGCCCAGCAGAAGCCGGCGGTTTATTGTTACTGAAAACATATTAAAGTATATTATTAAGTTTTACTTCAAATTACCCTATTATTGATTGCAATGGCCTCTAAACTCTATTAGCCTTCCTTCTATTTCAACCCTGCTGAAATTAAACATATCGCGGATAAGCTCAAAAGAACGGGATGTATAGAAAAAAACATGCGAGGGGTCGTTCTTATAATACCATTTTACAAAGTCTGTCTCCGCCAAAAAAAGTTCTGTCTTGCAAAGCAGCATCCCTTTCTCTTTCAGCAGATCCTTTAACAGTTTAAATTCCTTCCCCGGTTCCCTGAAATGTTCGATAACCTCGCAGCAGGCTATATAATCGTATCTTTTTTCAAGAAGTTCAGGATATTCTCTGAAGAACGGGTCGTATTCAACGACCCGGTAGCCGGACTCTTTAAGCATAGCCGTAATCGGGGAGCCGGGACCAGAGCCGAAATCAAGCCCTTTATCACGGGGGGAAAAATTTTCCTTTATCCTCTTTACTATTTCTGCCACAAACCGGCGGTAGCCCCTATCCGAGGGGTCGTTATTATGCTCTACGTATCGTTCTTTTTCCCGGGAAAGGGAAAGATGGGATTCACTGTCCATAAATACCGAGCCGCACCGGCGGCATCTGAGATATTGACGGGAATCTATTGATTTAAAAAAGGAGGCACCCCCCCGGCAAAGGGGGCAGGGAAAAGAGAATTCTTCAGTTCCCATTTGTCTTAAAAAATTCCAGGCAGCTTTTGACGGTAGTAAAGACAAAGGCTTTCATACCGTGTTTTCGGGTAATACCGGCAACCCTGGGTTTATCATCCACCAAAAGAATTTCCTCCGGCCTGAGCCCGGTTTCTTCATAAGGAATCCTGTAGAAACCGGCATCATGTTTTGTGAGGCCTTTTTCGAACGATATACATTTATAACTGAAATACTTTAAAAAATCATATTTTTCATCCAGTTCGTATAACCAGTTTGTCTGATCTGAAAACAGTCCTATTTTGTATTTTTCAGAAAGTCCTTTAACAAGCTTAATCATATCTTCCCGCGGCTGAAAGTTGTCAAGTATAAGGTTTCTGCACGGCATCAGGTCTTCGTCTGTATTAAGCAGATTCGAAATTGTTTGCCAGTATTTATTCTCCGAAGCTTTTCCGGCAGTGTATCCCGTGCCGATACCCGCTTTGTATCCTGCTATATCGTACATCTCACTAAAACTCATGTTGAACTTCTGGGCCATTTTAAGAATTCCAAGCTGGAAGCCTTCAGGCGCCAGAACACCCCCGTAATCAAAGATTATCATTTTTACTCCGTTCAAGTTCATAGTCCCAGCTCCTTATCTATGGCTTTCATAGCTTCAAGACATTCACCAATAAAATCCTCCAGTTCAAGCCCGGTGTTAACACAGCTTTTTATCTGTTGCCGGTCAGCGCCGGCTGCAAAACGTTTTTCGGCAAACCTGTTCATAAGGAATTCCATATTTACTGACTTTAATTTTTTATCCGGGTGCATAAGAGCCGCAGCCACTATAAGTCCCGTCAAAGGGTCGGCGGCATACAAAGACCATTCAAGGATATTGTCAGGATTTTTTTTGCCGGCATGTGCTTTCACACCATCAACAACCTGTTTTGACGCACCCATCTCTTTCAGTATTTCAGCAGAATCAAGTCCGTGGCGTGCAAAATTATTCCTGGTTATATCGTAATCAATATCATGTGCCAACCCTGCAAGAGACCAATCCCGGCTGGCCCGGCCGAACCTGTAGGCAAGGCGCTCCATGCATGCTTCAACTGCAAGCATATGTTTTACAAGATTTTTATCCGAAACCCTTTTTTTTATCTCCCTGAGAATGTTTTCCCTGTTCATTTAAAACTCCAGTCTGTCCCCAGCTCTTATCACGTTTGTTTTTTCCTGTATTTTCTTCTTAAAAATTTTTGTGCCTTTTTCTCCTGTACAATGGCATGGAAAAAAGCTCTCTACTGATTCTTTTTCAAGAAGTTTTATCTGCCTTTTAATTATGAAAGACGGCAGACAGTAAAAATGAAACCCTCCGGCAACAAAGCGTATCTTTTCATCGGTTTCTTTTTTAATTTTTCTTATAATTTTGACTACACCGGCATGCGCGCAACCGCAAAGGACTAACAGTCCTCCGGCAGTATTTATCATTAAAACCTGTTCCGCAGGCTTTTTTAACTTTCTGTACAACGGAGTTATATTTATTTCCTGAAAAATTTCAACAGGTATTCTTCCTGTTTCTATAACCGGCGTGCCTGTTTTTTTTATCTTATCCTTAAATTCCGAAGGAAAACAGTAAGGGATAAAAATTCTGTTAACCTTAATTTCTTCCAAAATAGGAAGAGCTCCTCCTGTGTGATCGTCGTGAAAATGAGAAAAGACAAGTGCATCTATTTCCCGTACTCCTTTGAGTATTTTTTTTAGATTCTTTAAGGTTCTTCCGTCTTCTCCTGTGTCAAAAAGTATTTTCTTTCCCTCTTTCTGAATAAGAGAACTCAGGCCGTGTCCGCTTTCAAAACTTCCTTTACCGCAGCTTTTGTTATCATAAACAATGTCAAGAGAAAAAGCACTCATCAACTCAGGTGTTTTTTTATTTTCCTCTTAAAATCGTAGAATCTGCTACGCAGCATTGTATTGTCATCCGCAAACTTGTTGCTCTCTTTAAGCAGGGTCTCTACTTCTTTTCTTGATATTTTATTGCCTTTTCCGGAGCTTACAGAAAACAAAGTGGCGCAGGCAAGAACAATCGGTATAATGCAGAAAAGACGAATTTTCTTTTCCTGCAGAGGAAGAATAGATATATATTCAACAGCATCTTCAAGGCCGCCCAGAGCCAGGGAGCATAGAGAGGATACTATTTTTTTATCGTCTTCCGGCAGGCCGTCACTTATATCTACAACAGTCTTCGGAGCATACATCCAGCCTCTTTTGAGGTCTTTTTTCCAATCCTTGGCTATATTGGTAATCTGAAGACCTTCTCCGAATCCGGCATCATATTTCTGAAGTTCTTTTTCAAAGGGCCTTACTATATCGTTCAGGATAAAAATTTCCGTAAGCATTTTTCCTACAACACCAGCAGCGTAATAGCAGTAGAGTCGCAGTTCGCCTCTATCTTTAAGCTGATATGTTTTATCGTCCCGCGCCGCCTTTTTATACTGAAATTTCGCCATCCCCTTTGATGTTTCGGCAAGGCGGGCAGATACAGCGCGCCTGTAGGGGCCGGGAAGTGAAAAATATACGTCAAAAATCTTTTCTCCGTTAAGCATAAGTTCTCTTTCAGGGGAATCTTCCGCCCATATATCTTTAAAGATTTCGTAGCGTTCAAGCACCTGGAATAAATCTTTACTGTCTTCAAAAATGGAAGCAAATTCCCTAAGATTTTTTGCTTTTTCGGCGGCAGGCTGAAAAACAGAATCTTCAATGCAATCCGCGATCCTGAAAAGCAGATATCCCGTTAAAACGGCACGGTGAGTTGAACCTTCAAGAGTGTTTATGTTAAGAGCAAAGGTGCGGGAAACGCCCTGTAGTATTTTTTTTGAAAACTCCCAACTGTCCTTCACAGCAAAAGAAATCTACAGAATGGGCAAGTACGAATCAATTTCGTAATCGGTTACCCTGGTTCTGTACCGGTCCCATTCTATTTTCTTGTTTGCTATGAAGCTTTTGAATACATGTTCTCCGAGAGCTTTTTTTAGAAATTCTGATTTTTCGGCCGCCTGTATAGCTTCAATAAGGCTGCCGGGAAGGGTTTTTATTCCCTTATCCTGTCTTTCTTTTTCGCTAAGACGGAAAACATCGTACTCTATCGGATCCGGCAGCGGATATTTGTTCTTTATGCCCTCCAGTCCCGCTGCAAGCATTACGCTGAAGGCAAGATAAGGATTACAGGCAGGATCAGGAAACCTTAATTCTATCCTGGTAGCGTTTTCCATTCCGGGCTGGTAGCGGGGAACTCTTACAAGTGCGGAACGGTTTTTTTGTCCCCAGACAATGTAAACCGGAGCTTCGTAACCGGGAACCAGCCGCTTGTAGGAATTTACCCACTGGTTTGTTATAGCGCACATCTCTCCCGAATGCTTCATAATACCGGCAGTAAAATGACGGGCTGTAGGAGTAAGATGATAATCTCCTGACGGGTCGTAGAAAGCGTTCTTGCCGTTTTTTAACAATGACATATGCACATGCATCCCGCTTCCGTTTACTTCGCAAATAGGCTTAGGCATGAATGAGGCATAAACTCCGTGATTCATGGCTATTGCTTTTACCGTCACTTTATAGCTTATTACGTCGTCAGCCATTTCGACTGCCGGAGCGTATTTAAGGTCTATTTCATGCTGGCTTGGAGCTACTTCGTGGTGGGAATATTCAACAGGTATTCCCATATTCTCAAGTGCCAGTATAGTATCACGCCTTAAATCATGCCCGAGGTCAAGCGGCAGAAGATCAAAGTAACCTCCTTCATCCATAATTTCCGGCGCCCTGTCGCTT
>PWMP01000047.1 GCA_003558145.1 Elusimicrobiota bacterium | reverse complement strand
CACCATTAGCGAATGCAAACTTGCCCCCATATCTATATCGTTCTGAAGCTCCACCTTTAAATAGAGGCGCAGCCTGTGCCTTAACTGGGAAATTGTATCTTCAGTTGAGTCAAGATGCCTGTATTCAAACTCCAGATCATTTCCTATATCAAGAACGGCAGCACTCAATTTCGATGAAAAGTATAGAGAGAAAGATGACAGAAACACTATTGTTATTATTTTAAATTTAATTTTCATTTCGCGGTATTATATAATAATTAAAAGCCCTTTTCAAACGGGACATCTTATTTTTGACTCTATTGATAGCATACGTTAGACTGCCTTGAAGTCGATAGGATAAATAATTATACTTTCCCTGGACAAGTGATAGTAAAATTAAACTTAGAGTAATACGGTAATATGTCAAGTTTAAATTTACCGATACTTTTTATGTTGTTTAGATATACGAAACCTGTAGAATCTAAACAGAATCTCTTTGAAAATAAAATATAAAGAACGTCAGGCCTGGTAAAGCTGATTCTTTGTAAGCAGGGCAAAGACCAGGCGTACCAGTTTTCTGGCGCAGAGAGCGACAGCTCTTTTATGTTTGTGGTCATTTACCTCTGTGTACTTTTTACGGTAATAATGCCTGTACTGCTCATTGTGTACCCGCAATGAGTTGGCGGCTTCCCAGAGGTAATACCTGAGGTACTTGTTTCCGGTTTTAGTCATCCGCGTGCTATTGGCGGAGAAATTACCGGAAGAAGTTTTCCTCCATGTAAGACCGGCAAACTTAGCCAGTTGGGCCTGAGAAGAAAATCTTTTAATACCGCCGATTTCCGCGATGATACCGGCAGTATAAATAGGGCCAAGGCCTTTCACGGAAGTTAATGAATTGGGAAAGGCATGTAATTCCTGTTCTATAGCTTTATTGATTTCTTTGAGGTTTTTATTGAGAGCCCTGATGTTTTTAATGGTTGTTGACAGAACAAGATCAATGGAAGAAGCTAAAGCGGGTCTTATACGATAAGATTCCCGCGCAACTTTCTTGATTTTTTGGGCTACAGCTTCCGGATCAGGGAATCTGTTTTTTCCTTTTTTGATAAGGAAGTCAATTAGCTCATTGATATCAATAGATGCGAGTTCGTCAAGAGTAAAATAGGTAATAAGGGCTTCACTTGAAGCCCCCAGAGAGTTACTGAAAGGTTTGACAGAAGAGTAAGAGGAGAATTTCAAAAACAAGTGTGTTGTGAAATAGGTTTTCTCTTTTGCTATGGAATCGATGATATGTTTACGAAACCGTGTAAGTCTCTGAAGCGGGATGTATGGCTGCTGAGAAGGATAGGGCTCCGGCAGGCGTCCGAACCTTAATCTGTCAGCAATAACAAAAGCGTCATCAGAATCGGTTTTATCTTTATCCGGATAAGTTTTCTTAAAAGACTTGGTGGTTTTGGGGTTAAACCTGTAGATTAAAGGATTGAAAGAATTAAGTTGTTGGTTGCAGGAGAGAAAGTCCAGGAAGAGGTAATCATAAAAGGAAGTGGCTTCGGTAGCGATTTTGACTTGATTGAAACTGTGAGATTTTATGGAATCAATAATTTCTGAAACGAGATATTCGGAGCCGGGCAATGAATTGGGAACGGCAAGAATTTTGCGGACCAGATTGCCGTCCTGCTCCATAAAGCAGCAGGTGTTGTGTTCAGAGTGAGCGTCAACGCCGACATAAAGAGTTTTGTTATTTGACATGAAATAAAACCTCCTTTTTGGAACAGAATTTTTCAAAAGGGAGAAAGAGTGAGCCCTCAAGAGAAAGGACAGACGCACCCTCGTTAAAATTAGAACTGGCTCTAAACAGGTAGGCACAAGTAATGCTGCTTACATTACATCCTGTAAAGAGTCGAACAAAATACGTGTTAGCGTTCACGTCCTTTCTCTGAGGGAAGCATACTTTTTCCGGAAGTCTTTCTATAAAAGATAGAAAGCAACAAGGAGAACAAGCTTTTTCCCACTCATATTCCCTCAAGAATATGATAAAGGGTTCACTCTTAAATGTAAAGTTATTGGAAGCAGATGTTTTTATTAGCATTTGCATGTATATATTATACGAGGAGTTTCAAAAATGAGAAAAATCCTTGTTGTAGAAGATAATCCTATTTTTAATAAAACAGTTTGCAGTTTTCTTGAAAAGGAAGGCTATAAGACTATACCCGCTTACGATGGTTTTGAAGCGCTGGATTTCGCCAAAATAAATGAACCTGATCTAATACTTCTTGATATAATTATGCCGGGTAAAGAGGGAGTAAGTGTATATGTTGAACTAAAAACTATGGCCGCCACATGCGATGTTCCTGTTTTACTTATCTCCGGGGCTCCTCCCGGAAACATATTGTCATTGACTGAAACAAAAAAAATAAACAGAGAAGATATTTTTATTAAACCGTTTGATTTTCCGCGGCTCCTGAGCCGGATAAGATTCTATCTGGAATAAATAAAATTAAAACAACTTTTAGCATAACGTATCTCCTGGGGATCCGGATAAAGTCAGGATGCATACCGCTTTCTACATAAAACCGGGGCCTGTCGGAACCTTAAGAACCTTTTCCATACAAATAAAAAACTGTAATAGAATCAGATAAATATAACCTCTAAAAATATTGCGAAAAAAGAAAGTGGTCCCGGCTGGTTTAGGCTGCCGGGCACAAATGCCACCCGGGTTATTGAATTAATATGAAAAAGATGTTATTTATTTTACGTCACTTCTTTTTAATGAAGGATATGCGGAAAAAAAGAATAAGGATTAACTGGGAGTTAAACATATGAGCAGAACAACATCGAGAAATGAACCATGCACCTGCGGAAGCGGCAAAAAATTCAAATTTTGCTGCATGGGCAAATCGTCCGGCTGGAAAAGAAACTCTTTTATAGCCGTTCTGGCCGTTATTGCAGTTTTTATAGTCGTTGGTATAATCTCAGATCGTTCGCAGGAAGAACATGCAGTCTCACAGCACCAGCACCATCATACTTCGGCAGAAGAGCCGGAGCCCTGGGAATATGATGTGGTACATGATAGATACTGGCATCCCGGCCACGGGCACTGGCATCAGGGACGCCCTCCGGAAGAATACCGCTAGAATGGAGAGTGAAGAGACAAAACTTCCGGGGGAAAGAATAGTCAGGCAGGGACTTTCCGGGCGCTTTTTTGGTTATGTATTTGAATAGCAAATTCGGAGTACGCCAGTCAAAGGTGGATAAACTTCGCCTTAAGATGGAGAAGTATTCAATCAAAGAAAATGACCTTAAGGAA
Organism: Elusimicrobiota bacterium; assembly: GCA_003558145.1. Lineage (GTDB taxonomy): Bacteria > CG03 > SLGR01 > SLGR01 > PWQF01 > PWMP01. Next base: position 1,597 of record PWMP01000047.1, on the reverse strand, counting down.
AAATTTGTTCTTTCCTCTGGAAAGGGTGGAACCAAGTCAGATAAAACTTCAAGCGGAGTTTATCTGAAACATGTTCCTTCCGGTACGGAAGTTAAATGTACCTCGTCCCGCTCAAGAGCAGTGAACAGGTTTCTTGCCCGCCGTCGGCTTGCGGATATGATAGAGGATGCGGCTGAGGGAAGAAAGTCGGCCAGACAGAAAAAGATAGAGAAAATCAGGCGGCGTAAAAGAAAAAGATCTAAAAGGGCGAGGGAGAAAATGCTTAAGGATAAAAAGAAACAGGCCCAAAAGAAATCGCTGAGGGGAAAGGTTGATTACCATAAAGATTAAAATTTAACCGGATTATTTTAACGTAACGGAACTACAACGAAATAATATTTTTAGGAGGATGCAATAAAGATGAATTATCTTTTTTCACTATTAGGTTTAATATTAAGCACAACTTGCCTGTTTTTAGTTTTTTTGCTGTTAATTTCCCGGAAAACAAAACTTCGTTTAATCTGGCTGTTTTTTAATCTGGCAGTAGCCATTTGGGGGGTCGGTTCTTTTTTAATAGGCAGAGCAACCACCCCGTCTTCAGCTATAATTGCGGCAAGGCTGGGACATATAGGTGTAATCTTTATCTCTGTTTTTTTCTATCATACCGCCGTCACATTTTGTGAAATTGAAAAAAAACGAAAAGTGATAATAATTTTTGCTTATTTGCAGGGATTATTTTTTCTTATCCTTAATGCAACTCCTTTATTTATTTCAGAGACAAGAATGATTTTTGATATGTATCTGAACAGGGCTACCGGTCTCTTTTATCCCTTATTTGTAGTTTTTTGGACCTTTTTGGTTTTTTGGGGGCATGGAGAGTTGTTTTTAAGCTACAGGAAAGGTTCAGGAGTTAAAAAAAATCAGATACTTTATTTTTTCCTGGGGACTTTAGTAGGTTTTTCAGGCGGAACAACCAATTTCTTACCGGCGTTTGAAATAGATATCTTTCCTTTTGGAAACCTTACGATTGTAATATATTGCATTATTGTTACTTACGCAATACTTAAATACCGTCTGATGGATATAAGGCTGGCAATCGCCAGGGTATCTGTTTTTTTAGCTGTCTATCTTGTTCTTTTAACTGTTCCGCTTATGGTAGGGCTTATGGGGCAGGAATATTTTGCCCGGCATCTTGGTTCAAAATGGTGGTTTCTGCCTTTTGGGATAGGTATAGCCTTTGCCGGAATTGGCCCGTCAGTATATTCCAATATGAAAGAGAAGGCAGAATGGGTTCTCTTTAGTAAAAATAAAAAGTACCAGGAGGCGCTGAAAAATTTTAGTAATGAGCTGTTATTTTTCTCCAGTTTTCGGGAGCTTTCCTCAAGGCTGGTTAGGGTTGTTACGGACAATGTGGGAGTGGGATGCGCTCAGATATACCTGCGGGAGGATAAAAGAGACCGTTATTTTCTGGTTGATAAATACGGATGGAATAAAGAACGGGCACAAGAGGTAAAGCTGGATGAAAAACATCCTCTATTACATTTTCTAAAGTCTGAAGAAGGGCCTTTCCTGCGCTGGGAGGTTACAGAAAAAAGTGAAAGTTCGGGAGACTCCCGCT
>PWMP01000138.1 GCA_003558145.1 Elusimicrobiota bacterium | reverse complement strand
GTGTGCTCTTCCGATCTACCTAATTAATAGAATATGATATAATACAATATGAAGGTTTTAAAATATATTCTTTTGTTTTCAGTTTCTCTGATAGTTGCTGTAACGGTTTATTACACTGTAAACCAGAGCAACTATATCTATTTTCCCGACAGCGGGATTTTCCGCACTCCTGCCTCCGCAGGCCTTAAGTACGAGGGAGTAACTTTACGCACTGAAGACGGGGTGCATATCGCAGGCTGGTACGTCCCGGCTGAAGAAAGCCGCTTTACAATACTTTTCTGCCACGGCAACGCCGGTAATATATCCGACAGGCTGGAATTTTTAACTATGTTTAACCGGCTGGGCCTGAGTACATTTATTTTTGATTATAGGGGATACGGCGAAAGCGAGGGAAGCCCCACTGAAGAGGGTACTTATATGGACGCTGAAGCGGCTTATGATTACCTTGTCCGTGAAAAAGGGATCCCCCCGGCGCGGATAATAGTTATGGGACGGTCCCTTGGAGGGTCCGTAGCTTCCTATATAGCTTCCCGGTATCCTGTCAGGGCCCTTATAGTGGAATCCTCATTTACCTCTATAAAGGACCTGGCGCCTCTTTACATGATCATACCGGCAAAGTTTTTCAGCAGGTTCAGCTACAATACAATGGAATATATAAAGGATACGGATGTCCCTGTTATGATTATCCACAGCCGCGATGATGAGATAATCCCCTTTTCCCACGGACTAAAACTTTACGAGGCGGCAGGCGCCGGGAAAGAGTTTGTTGAAATTCAGGGTTTTCACAGCAGCGGATACCTGCAGTCTTACGAAAAATACCGGGACCGTATTGATAGTTTTATAAATTCTCTTTAAAAGCCCGCCTATCTATATTTGCATTTGACATATCCGCTTATAATTTTTATATTCTCATTGAATATTTTTATGCTACAGATTTTATAAGGAGAAAAAAAAGATGGAAAAAATTGCTTCAGGAAAGACAAAAGATGTTTACGAGAAAGAAAACGGGAACCTGGTTCTCTTTTTCAAGGATGATGTGACAGGTGACGAGACCGGGGTAAATCCGGGAGCAAACACGGTTACGGGACAGATAAAGGGAAAAGGCAGGATGTCGTTTGAACTTACCTGCTACTTCTTTAAGCTTCTTAAAGAAAAAGGGATAGCTACTCATTTTGTTGACGCCGATTTATCCAAAGCGACAATGGAAGTCAAAAAAGCAAAAGTTTTCGGAAGCAGCGGCCTGGAATTCATATGGAGGTCAGTGGCCTGCGGAAGTTTCTACAGGCGCTATAAAACATTGATTGAAAAAGAATTTCAGCCGCTGAAAGAGCCGGTAGTAGAAATCACCCTAAAGGATGACGAGGGAGGCGACCCTCTTATTAACAACAGCAGCCTTATAGGCCTGGGTATATTTACAAAGCAGCAGGTGGAAGAGCTGACAGATATGACAAAAACGGCCATAGGCTACATAGACGAGGACCTTAAGAAAAAAGGGCTTAAACTGCTGGATATAAAAATTGAGTTCGGCGATATAGGCGAGTTTGCTATTATAGACGAAATATCCGGCGACTCAATGAGAGTTTCATCCGATAAAGGGGTCCTTTCCCACGAGGAACTTTACAAAAGCATACTGGAAAACTGACTTTAGTTATTTTTTAAAATCAGGATGTATGCAGGCTTTTAAGATTCCCGTTTCTTGAAAGCATTTTTGCAGCCCACCTGGTGCTTTCAAAACTGTTGAGTATTATCATTATAATCACAGTAATTGGCACAGCCAGGAACATTCCTGGCACCCCCCATATGGCTCCCCAGAAGACCAGGGAAAGCACTATTACCAGCGGACTTACATTAAGTGATTTTCCCAGGAGGGAAGGGTCAATTAAATTCCCCACTGTTAACTGAATAGCGCCTATACCCAGCAGGGTCATTCCCGCCGGCCGGAATGTGTCAAACTGGAGCAGGGCAAGCAGAACAGGCATGGCAGTTGCAACAATGGATCCTATGTTAGGGATAAAGTTCAGTATGAATATCAGCAGGGCCCAGAAACTGGCAAATTCCAGTCCAACCCATTTCATAACACCCCATGAAGCAATAGCGGTTAAAAGACTGACTAGAGACTTAACGCCGACATAACGCCTTATATCCCTGTCTATGGCAGAAAGAATATCTTTTATGAAGCGGTATTTTTTGTCACTGCCGGCCGCTTTTTCAATTTTACTGTTGAAATATTTCTGTTCAAGGAAAAGGAATATCATGTAAATTAATATCAGGCCTATATTTCCTATTATACCGGTAAGTCCAAGGGCTGCCCTTTGGATGAGATTCGCGATGTCCAGTTCCTGGGTAAGCCAGGTTATTGCCGGAATTTCTTCCGGGGCAAGCCCGAACGGAAGGTTCAGCAGAAGATTTTCAAGGTTTCTCTGGTACTGTGGAGCCACTTCTACTATCCTGTACACATTGGCAACTATAATACCCGCTACGATGTTAAAAAGCTGGGCGAGAATGAGAATAGCTACCAGTATCCTGATCCAGCGAGGAATGCTCAGGTTCTTTATCCGTATACGGGACATAGAATGCTCTAGAACATTTATGAGATACCACAGAAGGACGGCAAAAACAAGCGGTATAATTAAATAATCAGCTATAGTAAGAAAATAGACGGCCATAGTTCCGATTACGACCCACGCAGCCGCCATAAGTGATTTTATATATCTGTCCTGCTTGATATTCATTATATTTAATTATACTTCTCTTATCGTTTAAATCAACGTAAAACTAATCGGCAATACCGAGTTCTTGTGATGATATAAAATATTTTCTGTAATTTACAAATATTAATAAATATATCATACTAAAAATGGAGGTGCACAAATGAAAAAACTTTTTTTATCATTAATTGCTTTGTCTTTGGCTGCTGCTACAGCAGTTTTTGCGGACAGCCCGCTTCAGCTGAGCCTTACTCCGGAAATAGCTCTCCGGCCAAGAAGTGAAACTATTAAAGGACTGACAATCGGTGTGTGGGGAGAGAATCCCCAGAGTGCTCTTGCCCTGGGAATCATTCAGGGGGCTCCCGGCGAGAGCTCCGGGGTAAGCCTTGCGGTTCTTCTTAACTATGCAAACAGGTATAAAGGCATACAGTGGGCGGCTATAAATCTAACCGCCCGTGAGTTTACCGGCTGGCAGTCCGGGTTTTTAAACTACACTGACGGCAGAATGACAGGCCTTCAGACAGGTACTATAAATTACGCTGGCCGCCTTACAGGAGTACAGTTGGGTTTTCTTAACTACGCCTCAAGGGTTGAGGGCGGGCTGCAGGTGGGAATGATAAACATAATTCCGCAAAACGAATTTCTTTTCGGTTTGCCGAAGGAACTTTCTCCGGCTATGGTTTTTGTTAACTGGAAATTTTAAAAAGTCCCCTTTTTTATTATATCGGCAAAATACCAGCCTGAAGGCTTTATCTTTCGGTCCAGGCTTTTAAAATCTACCTCTACCAGGCCGAATTTTTTACTGTATCCGTGAGTCCATTCAAAGTTGTCCAGCAATGACCAGTGAAGATAGCCTATAAGAGGCATTCCTTCGGAAAGGGCTTTTGCGGCAGATTTTAGGTGAAGCCGTATAAATTCAACCCGCCGTCTGTCATCATCTGTGGCTATACCGTTTTCCGTTATCATTACGGGCCTGCGGTAGCGCATCATCTCTTTTATGACTTCGTAAAGGCCTTCAGGGTAAACTTCCCAGCCCATATCTGTTATATCTCCGGATTCGGGGTGATGTTGATAAGGACATGTTTTGCCGAAAGACTTTCGTCCCCCAAAACCTTGCCAGCGTACAAACTGGCGCAAGTAATAATTTATTCCTATAAAATCCAGGGATTTTTTTGTTTTAAGGATTTTTTCAGGCATTCCGGGTATAGTTAGTCTTCCTTCCATAAGTGAGTTAATGAAAGAATGATTTCGAAGCCAGCGGGTCTTTTTTACCGCAAGCATATCAAACAGGTTATTTTTCCTGCATGGATGAAAAGCGGTAAGAGCTTTAGCTGCTCCCACTTTGGCATTGCCGTCCAGGGCCGATTTAATTGCCTCGTAGGCTCCTGCGTGCGCTTCAGCCATATGAGCCAGAACAGTGAGCGATTCTTTATAGTCCCTGCGGCATGGAGGAAATTCTCCTTTAAGGTAAGCCATTTCAGCCAGCATGTTGGGTTCGTTTATTGTTATCCAGAATTCCGCCATACCTCCCAGGATTGAAGCTGTTTTTTCCGCAAAAGAAGAAAAACTGTCTATGATATTTCTGTTAAGCCAGGCTCCCTGCCGGGCTATGTATTTTGGTAACGTAAAATGATTAAGAGTTAATACCGGTTTTATTCCTTTAGCCGTAAGAGAAGAGAGAACTTTTTTATAATGATCCCATTCTGAATTGTCCCAGGACCCGTCAGGCCTCTGCAGCCGGCTCCATTCAATGCTCAGCCGGTGAGAATTATGCCCCAGTTCTGCGGCAAGGGAAAAATCATGGTCATAAAGTTCGTACTTCGCACAGGCCCTGCCGCTTTCAGCGGTGTTTCCCGCTTTTTCCCATGCCCACCAGTCACTGAGTTTGTTGTTCCCCTCAACCTGGTGGGCGCTTGTAGCAGCGCCCCATAAGAAGTTTTTCGGAAATATTCGCTTTTTCTTTTCGGAGACCATTACATATATATAAGGGTAAGAATAGAAAGAATGAATATAAGGGACATCGTAGGGTGAAGTTCATTAAACTTTCTTCGGACTACCTTAATTATTGTATAGGTAATGAAACCCGCAATTATTTCCCTTTCGATTGTAAAGTTGTTTTCCTTAAGCCGGGAAAACTTTTTTATGCTGTTCATATATCTCCTTTGCAAATAAGAACTAATT